>NZ_VUNS01000002.1:300000-449128 GCF_009695545.1 Victivallis lenta
GACCGCCGCGATCGTGTCGGCGGTTTCGCCGGACTGGCTGATCGGAATCACGAGCGTATTCGGCTCGATGATCGGGTTGCGGTAACGGAACTCCGCCGCCTGCTCGACCGAAGTCGAAATTCCGGCGATGTCCTCAAAGTAATACTCCGCCACCATGCCGGCGTGCATGCTGCTGCCGCAGGCCGCGATGACGATGCGCGAAATCTGCGCCAGTTCGCACGGCGAAAACCCCAGGCCGTTCAGGATGGCCGTGCCCATCTCGTAGTTGATCCGTCCGCGGATCGCATTTTCGATGGTCTCGGGCTGCTCGAAGATCTCCTTGAGCATGAAGTGCGGATAGTTGCCCTTTTCGGCCGCCGCCGCATCCCAGTCGATATTCGCGACCTCCCGCTCGACGGGGACATTCGAGATATCGCGCAGATCGACGCTTTCGGGCGAAATCGCCGCGATGTCGCCGTCATTCAGGTAAATGACCTGCCGCGTGTGGGTCAGGAGCGCCGCGATGTCGCTCGCAATCAGGTTTTCGCCGCTGCCGAGCCCGATGACCAGCGGGCTGCCCTTGCGGGCGGCGACGATGAGTCCCGGGTGGTGCACCGAAACGACCGCGAGACCGTAGGTGCCGGAGACCTGCCGCAGCGCGGCGGCCGTCGCGGCCAGCAGATCGCCGTTGTACGCGTCGGCGATCAGGTGGACGATCACTTCGGAGTCGGTCTGCGAACGGAAGCGGTACCCCTTCTTCTCCAGATGGCTCCGCAGCTCATGATGGTTTTCGACGATGCCGTTGTGGACGATCGCGAACTCCCGCTTCCCGTCGCAGTGAGGATGCGCGTTGACCGTCGACGGCACCCCGTGCGTGGCCCAGCGCGTATGCGCAATGCCGCAGCCGGTAAACTCCCGGAGCCCGGACTCGGCCTGAAGCGCCGCCTCGAGCCGCGCCACCTTGCCGACCTCCTTGAGCTCCGCCATCATCCCGGCCCCGGCCAGCGCCATGCCGGACGAATCATAACCGCGATATTCCAGACGTTTCAGACCATCCAGGAGGATCGGCGGAACGGCGCGGGCGCCGGTATATCCGATAATTCCACACATAAGACGTTTCTACTCCATTTCCTGCGAAAAGTGAGTTGCAATATATTCGGCCGCCTCTTCCAGCGAACCGAGAATCTTGGTGCAGTAGCGGACCATCCACGGACTGCACTCCCGGTATTCATAGGGAGAAAACGCCACCACGAACTTGCCGAGCACGTGCGAAGCGTAAAAAACCTCCATGCTCGTTCCGATGCTCGGACGGCTGTAATTGACCAGAATAATATCCGCGTTGCGGACGTCGAGCAAATCGAATTCGACGATCTCGTTCGCGCTGTCCACTTCACGGTCGACGAATTTGCGCCGCATCGGGTCGAGCAGCCGGTAGCGGCCCGCCAGGAGGCTCTTCGCGCACTCGCGCCACTCCCGCGCCGCCCCCGCATGCTCATCCATGATCGGGCCCGACAGATAGATCGTTTTCAGGTTGTTTTCCCTTTTATCCATCAAATAACAGCTTCTTCAGATATTGACGATTTCAGGCGCGCGCAGATGAATCAGCGCCTCGGAAATGGCCAGCGCGTCGGTCGCATTCGTGCAGGCCAGCGCGGCCTGCGCGGTCTCCTGCATCTCGAACATCGACATGCTGCGGATCACCCGGCGCACCACCGCGATCGACGACGGCGCCATGCTGAGCTCATGTACGCCGATCCCGGCCAGCAGCGGAACCATATATGCGTCGGCGGCGGCCTGCCCGCAGACGCTGACCCAGATATTGTGCCGGTTCGCCGCCTCGACGCAGTTGCGGATCAGCCCCAGGATCGCGGGGTGGGACGGCCGGTACAGATAGGCCACCCGCTCATTGCCGCGGTCGATCGCCATCGTGTACTGGACAAGGTCGTTGGTCCCGATGCTGAAAAAGTCGACCATCGGGGCGAACTTGTCCGCCATCAGCGCCGCGGCGGGCGTTTCGATCATGATGCCGAGCGGCAGGTGCGACATATATTCGAGCTTCTCGTTCTCAAGCTGCTGCTGGAGCTGCCCGATGATCGAACGGACCTCGATCACCTCGCGGATGCTGCTCACCATCGGCAGCATGACCCGCAGATTCCCGAAAACCCCGGCCCGCAGCAGCGCACGCAGCTGGGTCTCGAGAATATCGCGCCGTTCGTGCAGACAGAGCCGGATTCCGCGCAGCCCCAGGAACGGATTCTGCTCGTTCGCCCGGTAGATGTTCGTATTGAATTTGTCGCCGCCGACGTCGAGCGTGCGCACGATCAGGGGCGCGTTGTCGCACTCGACCAGCAGCTTCTTGTAAACCTCGAACTGCTCTTCCTCATCCGGCAGGGTCTGCCGGTTCATATACAGATATTCGGTGCGGAAAAGGCCGATTCCGCTGGCGCCGCACCGCTTGACCTCGCCGACCTTGTCGGGAGAATCGAGGTTCGCGGCCAGCTGAACGATGAAGCCGTCGGTCGTCTCCGGCCGCAGCTCGCTTTCGCTCTCGAGCCGGCTCCAGAGCTGGCCGGCCTCGGCTTTTTTCAGGCGGTACGCCTCTTCGGTGCGGGCATCCGGATTGATCAGGAGCTTGCCGCTGTAACCGTCGATGATGAGCTTGTCGTCCGCCGTAAGCTGTTCGGGCAGTTCGGGCGGAATCCCGACCACGGCCGGGAGCCGCATCGACCGGGCCAGAATCGCGGTATGGCTGGTCGCACTGCCGGTTTCGACCGCGAAGCCGAGCACCTTTTCGACGTCGAGCTGGGCGGTTTCGGAGGGCGACAGATTGTGTGCGACGATGATACGGCGGTCGTCGAGGTCGATCTCGTGACCGTGCACATGGATATTCGTCAGGTTCGACAGAATGCGGGCCGAAACGTCGCGGATGTCCGCGGCGCGCTCGCGCAGGTATTCGTCCGCCATCCCGGCAAAAACGTTTGCAAAATGTTCGCTGGCAAGATAGAGCGCGTATTCGGCAACATAGTGTTTCTCCCGGATTCCCTTCTCCGCCTCGGCGATCATGGTACGGTCGTCGACGATCATGATATGCGCGTCGAAAATCTCCGCTTCCTGGGCCTTCAGCTTGTTGCGGACCTCCTGCCGGAGCTCGACCAGCTGGGTCCGGGTCAGCGCGAGGGCGGCCGAAAGGCGCGAGAGCTCCGCCGGGATTTCATCTTCGGTGATCCGGTGCGGCTCGGGCTCGCGGTATCGGGTCTGGCCGGTCACGCGCATCGTTCGCCCGATGGCGATGCCGGGAGAAACGGCGAGCGCCTGAATCGTCTGTGTCGGAAGCGCCATGGGAACCTCCTACTCTTCCCCGAACTTCGAAGTGAAGAAATCGACCGCGGCGCGGAACGCCTCCTCCGCCTGCGGGCCGGAGACGCGCAGCAGCAGCCTCGTGCCCCGCCCGGCCGCCAGCATCAGCAGTGAAAGCACGCTGCGGCAGTCGGCGACCTCGCCGCCGTCATCGAGTTTCTCCACACTCATGGACGCATCGTAGCCGGAGGCGATCCTGACCAGCTGCGCCGCGGGGCGCGCATGCAGCCCCATGGCGTTATCCACCGTGATCTCCTGCTCGAAAACGTTCTTTTCGCCCATGAATGTCATCCAGCTCCATCGTGGTTGTTGTTTCCGCTCCATGCCTCACGGGTGATTAATATATACCGTTTTCACGGATAAAGCAACCGCGTCCGGCTTGTAAAATACGGATTTCAACGCTATATTCAACACACAATCCTCAAAAACCATCTGCATCGGCAATAGAAGGAAACACCGCATCATGAATCAGAACTGGCATATTGAAACACAGGCGGTCCAGGCCGGCTACCGGCCCGGCAACGGAGAACCGCGCACGCTGCCGCTCTACCAGAGCACGACCTACAAATACGACGACGCCCAGAGCGTCGCCGACCTCTTCGACCTCAAGAGCGAAGGGTTCTTCTACACCCGGCTCGCAAATCCGACCGTCGACGCATTCGAGAAGAAGATGGCCGCGCTCGAGGGCGGCGTCGCCGCCGTTGCGGTCAGCGCGGGGCAGACCGCCTCGATGCTCGCCATACTGAACATCGCCCGGGCCGGAGACCACATCGTCGCCGTCGCGAGCCTCTACGGCGGAACGGTCTCGCTGTTCACCAACACCTTCAGCAAGCTCGGAATCGAATTCACCTTCGTCCAGCCCGACGCCGACTCGGAGACGGTCCGCAAGGCAATCCGCCCGAACACGAAAGCGATCTTCGCGGAGACGCTCGCGAATCCGGCCCTCATCGTGCTCGATATCGAGCGGTTCGCCGGCATCGCCCACGAAGCCGGGATTCCGCTCATCGTCGACAACACCTTTCCGACCGCCTATCTCTGCCGCCCGTTCGACTTCGGCGCGGACATCGTGACCCACTCGACCAGCAAATACACCGACGGCCACGCCATGGCCATCGGCGGAATCGTCATCGAAAAGGGGAATTTCAACTGGAGCAACGGCAAGTTCCCGGACTTCACGGAGCCGGATCCGGCCTATCACGGGCTGGTCTATATGGAGAACTTCAAGGCCGCCCCGTTCTCGGTCAAGCTGCGGGTGCAGTTCATCCGCGACATGGGGGTCCCGATGGCGCCTTTCAACGCGCTGCTCGCCAACCTCGGGCTTGAAACGCTGCACATCCGCATGCAGCGCCACTGCGAAAATGCGATGGCGATGGCGGAGTTCCTCGAGAATCACCCGAAGGTCAGCTGGGTCAACTATCCGGGCCTCAAATCGAGCAGCCAGTACGAACTGGCGAAAAAATACATGCCGAAGGGCTGCTCCGGCGTGATCTGCTTCGGAGTGAAGGGCGGAAAGGCGGCCGGCGAACGGGTCATGAACTCCCTGAAGCTCGCGGCGATCGTCGTCCATGTGGCCGACGTCCGCACCTGCGTGCTGCATCCGGCCAGCATGACCCACCGCCAGCTCTCCGACGCCGAGCTCAAAGCCGCCGGCGTCTCCCCGGATATGATCCGGCTTTCCGTCGGAATCGAAAACATCGACGATATCAAAGCCGACTTCGATCAGGCCCTCGCCAACGCCTGACCGGTCCGCGTCCCCTTCCGGGCCCCGGAGGGGGACGTTTCGTCCCGCTCCGACTCCCGGGGCGCAAAAGCGCGGTCAGAGTGCGTGTGCCGCCCAGAGCAGTCCGCGCAGCGTCAGTTCGCGCGCTTCGGGGACATCGAAATCCGCCGCAACGTGTCCGAGCGAGCAGTAGAACACCCGGCCTTTTCCGTAGTGCCGCTTCCATGCCGCCGGCATGATCGTCCCGGCAATCCAGTCGGCGTGCCGGCCGTCGAAGCGCGTGACGGCGAGCACCTCATTGCCCGGGTCGGTGTGCATGTAATACTGCTCGGAATGCATCGCAAACGTGCCGATTCCGGCTGTAATCGGATCATTCTTCACGACTTCGATCGTATAGTCGATCGCGTTGCCGGGGTGGGCGACCCACTGGCCGCCGACCATCCACTGATACTCGGTCTCCTGCCGGAACGCGTCGCCCATGCCGCCGTGCCAGCCGCCGATGCCGACCCCGGAGCGGACCGCCTCAAGCAGCCCCCTGAGTTCCTCCTTCGCGATGGACGACATGGTCCACACCGGCACGATCAGGTCGAACGTCTTCATTTTCTCCGTATCCGCCAGGGGAGAGAGCGAATCGACGCGTTCGACCGCGAATCCCTTCTCCGCCAGCAGCTTCGCAAACAAGGCGGAAGTCTGCTCCGGCTCATGGCCGCTCCAGCCGCCCCAGGTGATGAATGCTTTCCGGTTCATTTTCATGCCTCCAATTCAAGTTGACCGTGCCGGAGTCCGACCGGCAACGGCGCCGGGCGTTCGCAGGTCGATTGCACTTTGACGAATGCGCCAGTCCGCGCGGAATCACTGATGCCGCACATGACATCGAGAACGTGGAACGCAAGTTCTCCGCAGGCGCGGGCCGGAACGCCGCCTGAAAGCGAGCGGGCCAGATCCGCCGCCCCGATGCCGCGCATATTGTCGGTGTAGCCGTGCGTGAGCTTCAGTTTCGCCCACTCGGCCAGATGCGGCAGGAAAAGCCGGACCTCGCCGCCGAAGCAGTTCGGGTCCGGCACCGACAACGATCCCGCCGTGCCGTGCAGCTCGATGCAGGGCAGAGAGTGCTTCCAGACGTCGAAGCTCATCGCGAGATTCACCAGTGCGCCCGACGCGAAGCGCAGCACGGCCGCGATATGCGTGTCGACCTCGACTTTGCAGCTTTTTTCGGTCGCGGCAGGGGCCGTGATTTCGCGTTCGTCGAAGGCGCGTCCGCCGAACGCCGCAACTTCGGCCACCGGGCCGAGCAGATTGACCAGCGCAGTCAGGTAATAGGGCCCCATGTCGAACAGCGGGCCGCCGCCGCGCCGGTAGTAGAAAGCCGGGTTCGGGTGCCAGCTCTCGTGGCCGTGACACTGCATGAATGCGGTTCCGGCGACCACCTTCCCGATCGCGCCCGCATCGACCAGCCGGCGGCAGGTCTGGTGCGCGCCGCCGAGAAACGTATCCGGAGCGCCGCCGGTCCGGAGTCCTTTCGAAGCGGCGAGCGCGAGCACTTCACGTCCGGCCTCGCGGTCCAGGCCGAACGGCTTTTCGGTGTAAGCATGTTTGCCGGCCATCAGAATCCGCTTGTTGACGGCGGTGTGGAACTCCGGCGTGGTGAGGTTGATGACCAGCCTGATCTCAGGATCGTTCAGCAGCTCTTCGGTCGTCATCGCGCGGAAGCCGTACTGTTCCGCCTTCGCTTTGGCCCGCTCCATCACCAGATCGCTCGCGGCCGCGAGCCGCACGTCCGGGAAAGACGGCAGCGACCGGAAATAGGCGTCGCTGATGTTCCCGCACCCGATCACCCCGATTGCAACGGCATTTTTCATGAATCACCTCGATTTTGACTTGAATGGACGACGGATATAGTATACCTTACATCGTCCCGCAAACCAATAGACAAAAAATTTATTAAAATGGATTATTTATCCAGACACCTGGCCGGACTGCCGCGCCGGCTGAATGTGGCGCCGCAGCTCGATTCGATCGGCTTCATCCCGGAGAAGCGGGATATCGTCGACCGGATTTTCCCGAGCTGGAACTTTTCGTTCGTCCTGGCGGGAGAAGGCTTCTACGAGCTCGGCGGAGTCCGGCACAAAGTCCGCGCGCCGGCGGTGCTGACCCAGTGGCCCGGTGAACCGATGCACTACGGGCCCGACTCCGCCTGGCGTGAAATCTTCCTGATCTACCCGGAAAATTGCGGGGAAAAGCTGCGGGAACTCGGGCTCATGCGGGAGAACCGGCCGTTCTGGCAGGTCGGCAATCCGCACCGACTCTTCGAACTGGCCGAGGAGTTCGAAACGCTCGCGGCCGACGCGGAGCTCGAATCGAACACCGACCGGCTCGACTGCTGCGCGGTACGGCTCGTCCTCGAGAGTTTGCTGGAGAAGCAGCTGGGCGTACCGGGGCGGCTGGAGCCGGAGCTCCGGGCGCTGGCCGGGCAGATCCGGCGGAATCCGTCCCGGCCGTACGACTGGGACGAGGAGGCGGCGAAGCTCGGAATTTCCCGCACGACGTTCCGGCGCTTTTTTCTGGCCTACCTCAATCTGCCGGCGGGGGAGTTCCTGCTGAACGCCCGGATCGACCGGGCGCGGCGGCTGCTGATCGAAACGACGCTGCCGGTCGCGGAGATCGCCCGGCGGTGCGGATTCGCGGACCCGTTCTATTTTTCACGCCGGTTCCGGCTGGAAAACGGCGAGACGGCGAGCGCTTATCGCGACCGCAACCGGGTCGGGGGATGAAAAACAGGCGCGCCGCCCTATCCGTCCCATAGATTACCCGCATTCAAACGTTGCCTGCGGCTCCGATTATTCATCGTATTTTCCTGATACAACGCAATAAACCCTTTAGTCGCTCCGCAGCCTCCGGCCGCTTTCGCTCACACAGGGCAAAGCACCGCAACTTCGCTGCGGATTTTTGCGCAGGGGCTTTGCCCGGGTCCGGCTTGAGGCGTCGCCTCAAACTCCACTCGGAGCTTATCCCTGAATAAGCTCTCAAGGAGTGCGCGTCCTTAAGAATCCCGCCGGGGCCGGACAGCCCTGAACCCGGTCGCTTGCGCTCCCCTTGCGTTTTCAGTCGCCTGTTCCAACCCGGCAGACTTCCAGCAGCATCTCGCCCTCGGTCGGCGGCGTCACCGGGCGCATCCAGAGTTCATTCGAAACGTGTTTCTCCTCCTTCAGCAGCTCCGTTGTCACCGGGTCGAACCAGCGCAGGCAGTACTCCCCGGCCGGAAGCGACACGGCGAGCACCTTCCCCGCCGTCTCCGCCGCATAGGCAAGATAGCGCCCTCCCCCCAGAGACAGCGCCGCCGAACGGCACTCCGGCCGGAACATCTCGAACGCCGGGCGCGCCTTCGAAAAATCAAACCGCCCGAGAAAGGCCGCCAGCGCCGCAAGCTCGCGGTGAAAGCTCTTCCCGCCGCCGTGCGTGCATTGTTCGGAACACCGTTCGGTTCCGTCCGGAGCCTCGACCGTATAAGCCATGTCGAGATTGCTGTATCCCGCCGCACCGGCCAGGAGCGCCAGATACGCCTCCTCCCGGTACGGACGGTTCGCGGAACCGCAGAAACCGGTCTCGTCATCGACGATCGGACGCTGCCGGTGCCAGTTCGCCAGCACGCATTCGGGGCGCATGTAGTGGAAGTTCAGAACGTCCGCTCCCGGAACACCGTCGAACGCGCACGACAACGTATTGTCGACATTCCAGGCGACCGGTTTGCCCGGCGCACACTCCCGGATCAGCTCGGCCAGCTCCTGCTGGAACCGGAGCACCGGCTCCATGCGGCGGACCATCCAGTACGGCTCGTTGATGAGTTCGACGATCACATTGTCGAACGGCTCAAGCTCGGCCAGCACCAGACGCACATACCGCTTCTGCTCTTCGGTCAGCGCCTCGAAAAACTCCCGGCGGTCAACCGCCGGGTCATGAAGCGGGGAATCCAGATAATTGCCCTCGTTGTAAAAGACGCAAAAGAGCGTGAGCTCGACCACGACCCCGGCCTCGTCGGCGGCGGTGAGGATCGCGCGCAGCCGTTCGACGTATTCCGGATGCAGCCGGGTCTTCTCCGGCCCGGCAAAGAGCGGGACCAGATTCTCCGCCCCCGGCGCCAGCGGATTCGAATCGAAACTGAAGTCGCTCGCGCGCTCGAAATAGCTGCCGGCGAACAGCCGGGTCTGATTGAAGCCGTTCTTCCGAAGCTCCCGGAAATAACGGACATAATCGAACGCGCGGTTGACCAGCGCGCCGTAATGCTCGGCCGAACTGATCAGAAGCCGCAGCTCCCCGTTGATCGTGAAATAGTGCGGATTCTCATGCGAAATACCAACGACCGTCTTCGACATCTCATCTCCCCGGAATTGAAAGCTCATCGACAAATAAACAAAATTACATTGTTGGGAAACATAGCATTCGTTCGGGAAAATTCAACTGTCCAAATTACGGTTCCGCACGTTCCCGCCGCGCCGCCGCCGCGGAGACGAAAAGCGCAATGTCACCGGTCACGCGGGAATCCACCGGCGCGGGAACGAAATACTCCTGCGGCTTCGCCTTTCCGATCCCCTTCTGCATCAGGTGGTTCAAATTCCCGTAGAAACGAAATGAGGCCGACGGACTGCCGCCGAGCGCCTGTTTCCAGCCGCTGAAGTCCTCTTCCGTCACCTGGTAATCCCGGCCGCCCTGCAGAAACAGCATCGGCCTGCCGACGAGCTTTGCATCGTCGAGCGGCACGTATTCGCTGAACTCCCGCCAGTAGCCGGCCGGAACGGAACGCTTCATTTCGCCGAGTCCGGCCGCAATCTCGAAGTCGGCGGCCGGCGTGCCCCGCAGCCCGATCAGATAACGGAACTGCTCCTCCAGCACCGTCTTCATCGGCCGGGACGGAGCCGCCATAAAGATGTATCCGGCCGGAATTGCGGTCGCCGCGGCGATGCGCGGCAGCAGCATCCCGCCGAGGCTGTGGCCGAGAACGAAAATCCGGCCCGGATCGATCCGCTCCTGCTTCGCGGCGAACTCGACCGCCAGCACCGCATCGTCGATGACCTCTTCGTCCAGGGAATAGTCGTTCAGCTTTGCGACCCGGGCTCCGTGCGCCCGTGTGCGCTTGTCGTACCGGAGCGTTGCGACGCCGGCGCGCTCGAGATCGCGGGCGATATCGCGGAACGGCCGGTTCGGCCCGAGCGTCTCGTCGCGGTCCTGCGGCCCGGAGCCGTGGACCAGAACCACCAGCGGAAACGGTCCGTTCCCGCCGTCCGGAACGGTCAGCGTCCCCTTGAGCGGCCATTCGGCGCCGAACCCGATCTCCCGCTCCTCCCCCGCGCAGAGAAACGCGCAAAACAGAAACGCGGCGAACAGCAGAATGCCGGATAACTTCATCAGATCAATCCCCTTTCCCGTAAGATAGCACCGGAAAGCGGAAAGTACAAACCGCCGTCCGCAGCTTCGGCGCGCTGTCTTTCTCCCCCGCTTCGATGAAATTCAGCTGTGCGTTCAGGTTTTGCAGTATACATACAATCCGAAGTACCTGCCGAGGCCGTTCCGGAGTACAAATCCGCTGCGGCAGGCAGGAAGAACGCGGTTCCGTGCGGCCGGTCCGGTACGCGACGGTTCCCACGGCGCCGGAACAGCCTCTCGCAGCGTACCGCCCGACAGACGGGCCCCAGGTACAGATCTGCTCTCATGCGCCGTTTCCCTCGCATAAAATGAGACGGGCGCCCGCCACTGGAAACGGCTGATCTCCCCCCCATCATTCCGCCTTCCATTTGCGGCCGGCATACACCGGAATCCGCTTTTTTCCGGCATTCTGCTTGCACCGGAAGCAAATGCGGATTATATTTCAAGCAGCGGGAAACACACTTTGGGGAAGGAGACACTTATGAAACCGCAACCTTATTTCTACTTTTCGACCAATCTGCTGGCCGGGCACTCGTGGAAATTCATGCTTGCGCAGGGAATCATTTCGATCCTGCTCGGCATTATTTTCGCGCTGAATTTCGGTTCCGCCCTGATCATCTTCGCCATCCTGCTCGGCATCATGCTGCTGGGCTGCGGCGTGCAGGGATTCGCGCTGATGGCGCTGAACCGGAAATTCAAGATCGGCTATGCGCTCTACTCGCTCTTCTGGTTCATCGCCGGCCTGTTCCTGGTGATCGATCCGCTCATGGGAGCAAGTTTTCTCATGATCGTGCTCGGCATCTGGTTCGTCCTGCATGCGATCGAGCTGTTCACGGCGGCGCTGGCAGACAAACTCCACCCGGTCGGCTTCCGCTGGCTGGTCGCGCTCAACGGACTTGTGACGCTGGCGTTCGGAATCCTGATTGCGACGAGTTCGATCGCGGCGATCGGATTTTTCAACCTGCTGTTCGCGTTTTTCCTGATCTTCTACGGAGCGATCACGATCGGTGTGGCGATGAGATTCCGCAGAATCGGCAAGGCGGCGAAGGCGGAAACAGCGGAGGAAACGGAATAACCATCCGGTAAAGCGGATGGGAATGAAAAGCGGGCCGGGGGGAAAACTCCGGCCTGCTTTTTTCTGCGGAATATGAGTTTTCACGCAAAAAAGAAGGAGAGAGGGGAGGAAAAGGGGTTGACAAAGGGGGATTGATGCGTCATAATATTAATATGTACCACAAGAGTGTCGCTGCAGGCTTTCCGAGTAAGGATCTACCCGATGACAAACCACGATTACACCCTTGAGCTGCTCGGAGAAAACCCGAAGTTCGAGCTCATTCTTCCCGTCGGCGAACAGATCGACCTCGAACTGATTCCCTGCGGCACGGCAGGCGGCCGTAAATCCGCCGATTGGCACCGGCTTATCGTCTCTGCGGCGGGGCAGTATTGTTTCCGTTTATCCTCCCGGCAGGGGGAAGTCACTTTTGAAATCCATTCCCCCGACGGCGGCAGTCTCGCCCGGACGACGGCAAGTCCGAAAAACGACGGCAGCATCGACGGCATCGAACTGGCGCCGGGCGAATACGCCCTGTCGATCACGTCCCCGGCCCCGGAACCGGTCGGTTATACACTGAAACTCTCCGGGCGGATCGCCTGAGGCCTCCCGCACTCCGTCACACCGGGCCGCCCCGGATCCTGTACCGGAACGCGAGAAGCGGAAAGAAACGCCTCCGCAGACGGCGGGAACCGTTGCCGGGCAGGGATGCTGTGATTTCCTGTGCCCAATGGATTCTTCGGGTTCGGATGAGTTTCATCCACCTCCGGAGCTAATATTTTTCAGAAAATCATCACAGCAGCTTGACAAAAGAGTCCCAAAATCGCATAATAAATATGTCCCACATTTATGTACATCCGTTTTGAAAAGGGGAAGCTGCCGATGACCGGCGAGGACGAACTCAAATTGATCGGGAAAAACGCCCGCTTCGAATTATCCCTGCCGGAAACCGGCGCCCGGGAACTGGTTCCGCGCGGAATCGCCGGCGGAAGAATGCTCGCCGACTGGCGACGGCTGGTCGTCTCCGCAACCGGCCGCTACCTTTTCCGCCTCCGCGCGGAAACCGGTCCGGTCCGCCTCGAACTCTTTGCGCCGAACGGCCGTTCCCTGCTCCGGCTCCAGGCCGAGCCCGGCGCAGAGGAAGAGAGCTGCGCCATCGAACTGGCCCGCGGCTCCTACGCGCTCTCCGTCCAGTCCGACGCCTCCGACCCAACCGCCTATGCGCTCCTGGCCACAGCCGCCCCCTGACCGTTCATACGGCGCCTCCGCACGGATGCGGGAGCCCCTCTCCGGCGCCTGCGGTTCCGGCCGGCACGGCTCTCTTCCTATGCGTGCGGGGGAGCGGCGTCGCGCCGGGGCGCGCGCTCCTTCTTTTCGAGCAGGAAAACGCACCCGACCGCAAAGAGATTCGGCCAATAGCGGGTCAGCAGCGGAAACGAGTGGCCGATCGGAATTTCCTGAATGATTCTGATGCCGAGATGCCTGCAGAGCCGGCGGAAATCCTTGATCGTGCCGTGGTGAATATTCGGCGTATTGTACCACTGGTACGGAATCTGATTGGTCCGCGGCATAGTTCCCAGCGTCAGCAGCTGCATCCGGCAGGTGATGAAGCCGAAATTGATGAAACTGACTGCCGCGAGCTTGCCGACCCGGACGATTTTCCGCATCAGCTGGTCGGGGCGGCGCATCTGCTGGAGCGTCTGGCTCAGGATCACGAGGTCGAACGAATTGTCCTCGGCGAAATCCAGCTCGTCATCAAGGTCGCTCTGGACGACCGGAACGCCGTTGGCGATGCTTTCGGCGAGAAGATCCGGGTCGATCTCCATGCCGAGCACTTCGGCGCCGTGTTCGTTTTTCAGCATTTTCAGGAAGCTGCCGTCGCCGCAGCCGAGGTCGAGCACGCGGAAACCCGGTTCGACCAGCTCCGCGATGATCGCGAGATCCGGACGGTTCCGGAGTTCGGAATGGTAGTTTTTAGCCACGGCGCACCTCCAGTCGATTGCGCAGGAAGTCGCGGACCATGCGTCCGAGCGCATCGACCTCCAGCAGAAACGCATCATGCCCGTACCCCGACTGAATTTCGCAGAACGACACATTGAGCCGGTTTTTCAGCAGGGCGTTGACGATTTTCCGCGACTCCGCCGTCGGAAACAGCCAGTCGCTCGAAAACGAGACGACCAGAAAGGCGGCCTTCGCGGCGGAAAAGGTCTTCGCCAGATCGCCGCCGCTGCGGCGGGCCATGTCGAAGTAGTCCATCGCCCGGGTGATATAAAAATAGCTGTTCGCGTCGAAGAGCTCGACGAACCTTCTCCCCTGATGTTCCAGATAGCTCTCGACCGCGAAGTCGCGCTGAAAGTCAAAGCTGTAGCTGTCGGCATCCTGAAGCTCGCGCCCGAACTTGCGGCTCATGGATTCGTCGGAGAGATAGGTGATGTGGGCGAGCATGCGCGCAGTCGACAAGCCGCCCTCCGGCACCCGGTCGGCCGAATAATTCCCGCTGTTCCAGCGAGGATCGTTCTTGATCGCCTCGCGGCCGACCCAGTCGAATGCGATGCACTGGGGGGAAAGCTGCGAAGTCGTCGCAATCGGCACGACGCTGTCCACCATATCCGGAAAATTGATCGCCCATTCAAGCGCCTGCATACCGCCCATCGAACCGCCGATCACCGACAGCAACCGCCGCACTCCGAGAAACTCCACAAGGCGCTTCTGGGCGCGCACCATGTCGCGGATCGTGATCACCGGGAAGGTCAGGTTGTACGGATTGCCGGTGTCCGGATCGATCGACCGCGGACCGGTGGAACCGGCGCAGCTGCCGATGACGTTGCTGCAGATTACGAAATACCGGTCCGTGTCGATCGCCTTGCCGGGACCGACCATATCGTCCCACCAGCCCGGTTTCGGGTCGTTCTCGGTGTAGCGGCCGCAGACGTGGGCGTTGCCCGAAAGCGCATGGGTGATCAGAACCGCATTGTCCGCCTCCGGCGTCAGCGTTCCGACCGTCTCGTAGCGGATGTTGACCTGCTTGAGCTCGCGGCCGCAATCAAGCGGCAGCGGCTCAGCAAGCAGGAAATTCTGTGGCGTGGTGATGAGCAACTTGATGAGGCCCTCCTCTGATATCGGTACTCAAATTACGTAATATACACGGCGGAGGCCTGCAAATCAAGTTCAAACATCACGTTTTTGCGATTTCGCTCCGCGGCCGGCGGCCGGGCGGAATCACTTTTCTGCTCCAGGCAGAAGTTTATCGAGCAGCTTCGCACATGCCATGCCGGCCACCGATTTGCCGAGCTCCGGCAGCTTCTTCTGCGCCTCAAGCTCCGCCCCGAGTCCGGGCCAGGCGGGAGAGAGTGCAAGCGGTTTGCCGCCGCTGCGCGCCAGCGCCTCTTCGGCGGCCTTCCGCGCCTCCTCGAAACGGTTCTGCTTCAGGTAAGCGAGTATTTTCACCGCGTCGCTTTCGGCCGAAGCCGGATTCATGGCAACGATCTCCAGCGCCTGCGCACAGCTGCCGGTCTGAATGTGTCCGAAGGCCATCTGCAGCGGCAGCAGCCGGTTGCCGGTATCGATCTCGGAGAGCTGGCGGTAATACCAGAGCGCGCTGGTCCAGTCGCCGTTCGCGGCCGCCTCGGCCGCGGCGGTCGACATGAAGGCGGCCAGCTCGCGCTGCTCGGAGAGCTGTTTGCCGAGTTTCGGTTCGAGCCCGGCATCGGGCCCGGCCCCGAGCAGCCGCGCCTGCCGGTAGAACTCGGCGGCCTCTTTCTCCTTACCGTCCGCCAGCCGCAGCCGGGCCAGGCCGAGCAGCGGCTCCGGCGAAGCCGGGTCCAGCTTCGCCGCCAGTTCGAAACCGGCGGCGGCATCCGTCTGCCGTCCGCTGCCGGCAAACGCTTTCGCGCGGGCCATCTGGAGCCGGAAATCCTTCGGACGCTCCTTCAGCGGCGTTTCGAGCACACCGAGCGCATTGCCGAATTTACCGAGTCCGATCAGCGCTTCGGCGCGGGCCGCGGCAACCACCGGATCGTTCGGATTGCGGGCCGACGCCTTCGCCAGCAGCGGTTCGGCCCGGGCGAACTCCTCGCGCCGCAGATAGAGATTGCCGAGCCGCAGCGCCGCCTCGGCGTTGCCGGGCTCGGCGGCAAGCGCAGCCTCATAATTCCAGATCGCGAGCTCCCAACGTTCCGCGGCCTCCTCCCGGCGGCCGGCGGCAAGCAGTTCCGCCGGCGTCCGGTCGGCGGGCGCGGCGACGCCCGAAACAGCCGGAACCGGTTCGGCCGGAACCGCCGCGGCAACCGGGCGCGCTTCAAGCTCACCCTTCAGTCTGGAGACCTCCTCCGCCAGCGACTGATTCCGCTTCTGCTCCGCAAGGAACTTCGCGGCAACGGCCTCCAGCTCCTTCAACCGCGTCTGCGCGGCCGCCAGCGCCGTCTTCGACGCATTCAGCTCCTCCGCCGCCTTGCGGCCGGCGGCAAGCTCCTTCTGCATCGCCTGAAAATTGACCTGCAGCGTCTTGAACTCCGGCTCGAGTTTTCCGAGCCGCGCCAGACCCTCCCCGGCCTTTTTGAGCTTCTCTTCGGCAAGCAGGAGAGCGGACTTCTTCCCGGCGAGCTCCGTCGTCGCGGCCGCCAGCGCCTTCTCCTGAGAACTTTTCTGGTCGAGCAGCACTTTCAGCTCCCGGTTCTGGGTTGCGAGCTGCTCCTTGAGCGCTTTGATCTCCGCAGCCAGCTCGCGGTTCGCGGCGTCACCCGCTTCGATGCTCTTCGACACGGCCGAATCGCGGTTTTTCAGCTGCTCTTCGAGTTTGGCGCAGCGCTCGCTCCAGCTTTTCATATCGCCCTCGAGCTTCACGTTGCGCTCGCGCAGGTTCCTGAGTTCAACCGACGAAAGCTCTCCGGAGGCTTTTTCGAGCTCAAGCTGCTTCGTCAATGCGGCATTCTCCTTTTCGACCGCAAGACGGAGCACTTCGATCCTCTGAAGCGCTTCGCGCTGCTGAACCAGCTCAAGCTGTGCGGCGCGATGCTGGTTTTTCAGCGTAAGCGCCTCGACGGCGGCGGCTTCGAGCGCCTTCCCGACAGCAGCGGCCTCCTCCTTGAGTCTCTTGTTCTCGGCCAGCATCTCCGCACTCAGGCCGGAGCCGCCGCCTTTGACGGCATCGGCGAGGCGGCGGTTCAGAACCGTAACCTCGGCGGTGCGCGCGGTCAGACTCTCCTCGGCCGTTTTGAGCTTCAGGCCGGTTTCGGCGGCAGCGGCTTCGGCGGCGGCCAGCTGCTTGACCGAATCGTCCTTATAGCGGCGCAGCTCCTCGAGTTCGCGGGTGATGCGCAGGACGTCGGCCGCGCTTTTGCGGGACTCCGCCTCGGCGAAGCTTTTCTGCCGGTCGAGTTCAATCAGGTCCTTGTCGAGCTTCTGGCCGCGCGTCTCCGCCAGCTGCAGGCGCTTGGCCAGCTGCCCGGAATTCAGCTTCTCTTCGACGAGCTGCTTGCGGAGCTCCTCGAGCCGGGCGTCCGGCTCCTGCAGTTTTCTCTCCTGCGCCTTGTTCAGCTGTTCGAGCAGCGTACACTTCTCCTGCAATACCCGCTGCTCCCGCAGCAGCTTCAGGGCATCGACCTCGCTGGCCTTCAGCCGGTCGTTCTCTTTGCGCAGCAACTCGTTCTCCGCAGTCAGGTCGAACAGCTTCTTGCGGAAAAGCTCGAGCTCGTTCTTCCGGCTCTCCTGCTCGACGAAGTCGATGCCGCCGGGCGCGGCCGGAACCTCGGGCTCCGGTGCGGAGGGCGCGGCTTCGGCACCGAGCAGCTTCCGGACATTCGCGATTTCGCGCTCGCTGTCGGCGATCCGGGTCCGGATGACGTTCTGATCCCAATCCGGCCGCGTCCGCTGGATTTCACGATACAGTTCAAGCGATTTCTGAAAAAACTCAAGCGCCCGCGTATACTCGCCGCGGTCACGCGAAGCCTCGCCTTTCAGGTAAGTTTCATATCCCTGCCGCCAGGTGTCCCAGGCATTTTTGGCGGCGCCGGACAGAAACGGCACGGCGGCCGCCAGCAGAGCCAGCAAAATAACGCGTCTCATATCGTATACTCCAGAAATTTATGCCGGTGCACCGGGCCGATGGTGAAAACCAGCTCGAGCTCTCCGGCTTCGTCATAGCGCTCCTCGTAGATCCGGCCGCTGGCGTGAGCGAGCGCGGCCAGATCGTGCCGCCCGGGCGGAAGCTTGACCCGGAGCAGCTGGAAATTCTCGGCGGCGATGGCGGTCAGCCGCGCCTTCAGGGCATCGACTCCCTCGCCGGTATGGGTTGAAATGTAATACGCTCCCGGAAAGAGTCCGTTCAGCCGGGCCAGCAGCACAAGCTCCGCGTCGCGGTCCAGCAGATCGAGCTTGTTGAAGACAACGATGATCTTCTTCTCATCGGCGCCGAGCTCCTTCAGCACGGAGAGCGTCGTCTCCCACTGGGCGTCAAGCTGGCCGGACGAAATATCGAGGACCAGCAGCAGGAAATCGGCGAGCACCGCCTCTTCCAGCGTCGACTTGAACGCCTCGACAAGCGAATGCGGCAGCTTGCGCACGAATCCGACCGTGTCGGTCAGCAGCACCTCGAGATTCTCCCCGAGCGGAACCCGGCGCGTCGTCGGGTCGAGCGTGGCGAAGAGCTGGTCCTTGACCAGCAGCTCGGAACCGGAGAGCGCCTGCAGCAGCGAGGACTTCCCGACATTCGTATAGCCGACGATCGCGCCGTGCGGCACGAGGTTGCGCCGCCGGGACTTGCGCTGGGTTTCGCGCTGTTTGCGGACCGTTTTGAGCTCTTCTTCGAGCTGCCGGATGCGGCGGCGCAGGAGCCGGCGGTCGGTTTCGATCTGCGCCTCGCCCTCGCCGCGGGTCGTCGCGCCGCCGCCGTGCTGGCGGGAGAGGTGGGTCCAGGCACGGGTCAGCCGCGGCAGCGAATATCGGGTGCGGGCGAGCTCGACCTGAAGCACGGCCTCGCGGGTCGAAGCGCGTTCGGCGAAGATATCGAGGATGACCTCTTCGCGGTCGATGACGCAGCTATGGGTCAGCCTCTCCCAGTTGCGCTGCTGAGACGGAGTGAGCGGATTGTCGAAAATCAGGCAGTCGGCCTCGCACTCCTGCAGCAGCTGCGCGATTTCCCGCGCCTTGCCGGTACCGACGCAATACTGCGGCATGGGGGAGTGGAGATTGACGACGACCGGTTCGAGCGGAACGATATCGAGATTCCGGACCAGATCGGCCAGTTCATCGAGATGTTCTTCCACCTCGGCCGCAGTCTCATCCGGAGTGCGGATGCCGACGAGCAAAGCGCGTTCGACCTTCTTTCGGGAGTCTTCTGCCATATCGATCATATGAGGACAAATTCTTTCTGATGGAAACGATTACACATTTCTTAACAATACACCGTTCCGCGGGATTTTCCAGAAGGAAGGCGGAAAATATATGGAAAAACCCTCCCTCCCGATTGCGAAAAGCCGCAATCCGGGCTATAGTAAGCCTCCGGACGCGCGAATGGCGGAATGGCAGACGCCCCGGATTTAGGTTCCGGTGCCGCAAGGCGTGGGGGTTCAAATCCCCCTTCGCGCACCATAATTCAACCTCAGATATACGAACTGCCTGCAATAAAAACATTATTTTTTCACGGGCTGAATTGCGGCAGTTTTGCAGCCGAAAAAGTTTTTCGAAGGGATGGCGTTGCCGGCGGATGTTTTTCCGGAATTCTCAATGAACTCAGGCGGCTGAATGAGAACCTGAAAACAAGCAGACAGCCCGAACTACGCAAAATGCGGAAAAGCGCCGGTTCCATTTCCCGGCGATGGAGCCATCGACAGATTCCATCGCATGTCCTCGCGGAATTTTCCCGGCACGGCGGAAATTTCCGTCGGCCGCAAGCGGCGAAATATTTCCGGGCGGCCGGAGTGGAATTCAGCCGCGAGTCGTGGTATTTTATCGGAACAGACACAATATACAGGAAAAAGCCATGAATCATGCGGGAAGATGGGCCGCCGCCTTGTGCTGCGCGGCGGCGACTCTGTACGGCGCCGAGTGGCGGCAGTCGTTCGACGGCGAACCTTACACCTGCGCCATGCCGGCTGACAAGGCGTGGGCGTTGAGCGACCAGCTCGAAAGCACGTTCGCCGACGGTGTCCGCGGCCGGGCTCTGGACCTCAGTTCCGCAGCCGGAAAGCGCCGCCCGGTGCGCATCGAGCCGCCGTTCTCCTGCAACCGGGATTTCTCCGTCTCGCTCTGGGTCAAAAGCGCTCCCGGCGCGATTCAGGGCACGCCGATCGCCGCCAACGGGACGCTCCGGGAATCCGGCTGGCAGATTCTCGCCCGGGAGAACGGCAGCTGGGCAGTCAAGCTCCGCAGCGGCGAAACCTCTTTTGAATACGCGCCTCCCCTCCGGAAAATCAACGACGGCGCGTGGCATCAGCTCGCCTTCACCATCGACACCGGGCGCGGCCTCGCGCGCTTCTACTACGACGGCCGCTGCGTCGCCATCTACAACATCGACGGTCTCGGACCGCTCGATTCCGGCAAATGGACGGTGTTCGGCGGCAGCGACGATTCGTTCGACTCGGGCGACGCCGGCATGATCGAGGCGTTCAACGGCTGCATCGACGAGCTGTACCTCTCCGACACGGTGCGGAGCGATGCCGATCTCGCCGCCGAATTCGCCGCGCTGCAGCCCGGCCGGGTCCGGCCGGTCCCGGTGCTGGAGGGCGACCGGGTCCGCTGCATGGTCTGGAATATCTGGCACGGCGGCCGCCACACCGGCAGGCACGTCGGCCCGCAGCGCATCGTCGAAATCATGAAGTCGATCGATCCGGACGTGATCGGAGTCATCGAAACCTACGGTTCCGGCGCGATCCTCGCCGACGGAATGGACTATCAGCTTTATCTGATCAGCAGCAACCTCTCGATCCTGAGCCGCTATCCGATCGCGGAGGCGATCAAAATCTTCAAGCCGTTCAACTCCGGCGCGGCGGCGATCGACTTCGGCAGCGGCCGTTCGATGGTGCTGAACGTATCGTGGCTGAACTACCTGCCCGACTTCGCCGCTCAGATCGCCGAAGGGAAAGCGACTCCGGAATCGCTCCGCGCCGGAGAAGCGGCCACCCGCGAGCCGGAGATCCGGCAGATTCTGGAAGAACTCAAGCCGTTCCGCGACAACGCCGCGCGTGTGCCGCTGGTGGTGGCGGGTGACTTCAACGTCGCCTCGCACCTCGACTGGACCGAGGAGAACCGGGACCTTCACCGCGGTTTCGCCGTCGACTGGCCGGTAAGCCGGCGCATGGAGGAGGCCGGTTTCACGGACACCTTCCGCGCGCTGAATCCGGATGTCCGCCGGAACGAGGCGCTCTCCTGGTGCGTCTGGGCCACGGTTCCGGGAGGCCGTTACCAGACCTATACGCTCCAGGCCCGGATCGACTACATCTACCTGCTCGGAGCCCGGGCGGTCGAAAGCCGTTACCTCGGCACGCACAAGGCGCTTTTCCCATCGGATCACGGGACGTTCTACACCGACTTCCTGCTGCCGGACGCGTCCAGACCCTGATCTCTCCGCAGCACACGGATTCAACCGCAACTTAACACACGTGAATGGAAAATAAAAAATGAAACCCGAAACCCTGGCCGCCGCCGAACACTTCATCGAGAACGAAACCGAATTCCACCTCGGTTTCCTGCCGACCGAACAGTCCAACCCGAAAACGCGCAGCATGGAAGCCGATTTCGCGCGTTCAACCGCCGACGGCGTCCGCACACTCCAGAAACCGGACCGCGACGTGCTCGCTATGGCCGAACGCGTTCTCGGGTCCCCCGCCTTCGCCCGGATGGCCGACGACGGCATCCGCACGGTCCGCAACGGTGGGCGCATCGTCTTCTCCGGCTGCGGCGCAACCGGGCGGCTCAGCATCCTGCTCGAATCGATGTGGCGCGAATACTTTGCTCCGGCGGGCGATCCCCTCGCCGATGCGGCCGCCGGCATCATGACCGGCGGCGACTATGCACTGGTCAAGTCGGTCGAGGCGTTCGAAGATTATCAGAACTTCGGCAGGCGGCAGGCGGCCGACCTCGGCATCGGCCCGAAGGACATGCTCGTGGCCATCACCGAAGGCGGTGAAACCAGCTCGGTCATCGGCACGGTCAAGGAGTCGGCCGAACGCGGCGCGGCGGTCTATCTGCTCTTCAACAATCCGGCCGCGCTGCTGCGCGAACGGCTCGTCCGCTGCCGCGAGGTCATCGACGACCCGCGCGTGACGGTGCTGGATCTCTCCTGCGGACCGATGGCGCTGGCCGGTTCAACCCGTATGCAGGCGACAACCAGCGAGCAGCTCGTCGGCGGCGCGCTGCTCGAAACCGTCCTCGCCGGCCTGGAAGGGCGCCCGGCTCCGGAGTTTGCGGCGGAATTCGGCCGCGTGCTCGACCACCTCGAATCGGAGGAGTCGGTCCGGCAGCTCGCCGAAGCCATCGACTTCGAAGCGGAGCTTTACCGCGGCGGCGGCAAAGTGACCTACCTTGCCGACGACTATCTGCTCGACATCTTCACCGACACGACCGAACGCTCCCCGACCTTCATGCTGCCGCCGTTCCGCCGGAACGACGACACCGCCTCCCCGATGCCGTGGGCCTTCGTCAAGAATCCGCTTCACACCACGCGCGGCACCTGGCGGAACATGCTGCACCGCGCGCCGCGCTGCCTGAACTGGACCCGGCAGGACTACATCGCCATGGAGTCGCCTCAGAAGATCGTCGACAATCCGCCGCAGATCGATGCGGAGGCGCTCTACCGCTTCGAAGTCGGCAACGAGCCCGCACCGGAGCGGTTCGCCGGCGCCGCCTCCGGCGCCATACTCGTCGAGGTGGCCGGGAGCGCGGGCAACGCCGCGCTTGAAGCGGCCGCGAAGCAGTGGAAAGTGATTCGGAAGCTCGAAATTTCCTCCGGAGCATCCGATTCCCCGCTCCACCTCATGAACCATATGGCGCTCAAGCTCGCGCTGAACACCATCTCGACCGGCACGATGGCACGGCTCGGACGGGTGGCCGGGAACTGGATGAGCTGGGTCAGCATCTCGAACAAGAAGCTGATCGACCGCGCGATCCGGCTCGTCTCCGAACTCGGCGGAGTTCCGTACCGCGAAGCGTGCCTCGCCCTCTTCGAAACCGCCGCCGAAATGGAGTCGGAGGATTGGAGCGGCCGCGAGAAGCCGTCGCCGGTTCAGCTTACCCTGGCCCGGCTCCGCCGCGGCTGAAGCACGGCGGTCAGCGGGTCACGTCGAACCGGTAGCGGACCGTCTGTTCCGGCTGCGGATTCTTCTCCCACTCCCGGATGCAGTTGCCGACCACGTAGATCGACCCCGGACGCGCCGCTTTGACCATGACCTCGCGCACACCCGGCGCTCCGGCCAGCCGGGTATTCGACGCGAGATAACGCTCTCCGACCAGCTCGACCGCCTGCCCGCTCTTCGGCTGCGGGCCGCGCTTGCCGTTGTCGAGCTTGAAGTACCAGCTGTAACCGGTAGTCGGATTCTCCTTCAGCGTGATCTTCGCATACTGGCCGACCCGGAGCGGAACTGCGTCGCCGGATTCCTGAATCGTCAGCGTAACCGACGGCGCCGGGAAATCAAGCGCCTTCTCTTCGGACGGCTGCGAAGCGCAGCCCGCGAACAAAGCGGCGCAGACGGCAGCGGCCGGAATCAGAAAATATTTCATATCGAACAGCCTCCTTCCTGTAAATTCACTCTTTCATACAATAGCACGGCTCAGCTGTTTCCGCAATCGAAACAGTTCCAGAATGCTCCGTCCAGCGTCGCTTCGAGCCGCCGCACCGGCAGTTCGCGGCAGAGGCGGCGGCCGAATTCAAAGCCCCGCAGCTTGAGCGCCCGGGCCTCTTCGGCCGGGACTCCCTGTTCCAGGATGTAATGCAGAAACACAAAGCTCTGCGAGATGCCGAGCACCTGCTGAACCGGCGACAGTGCGGCGACCGCGTCGCGCTGCGACTGCGCCAGCAGGAAAACCCGGTCCACCGGCACCGCCCGGCCGCCTTCGCAGCAAATCTCCGGCAACCGGCGGAACCAGCGCGACCAGGTCGGCAGAGGATGGGCGAAATAACCGGAACCGTGCCGGATCAGCAGCAGCGCGTCGTCGCAATGTTTCTCCCACTCCGCATCGGGCAGCCGCCGGATGCTCGTGCTCTTTCCGGCTCCGCTCGCGCCGCAGATCAGGATGCCGCGATTGCCTTTCGAGGCGACGGCGCCGTGCACCAGCGCCGCATCGTCCCCCGCCAGCAGCCACGCCAGCGGCAGGAACGAGATGCTGCGCCGGAAAAACAGAAGCTCGCGCGGCGTCTCCGGGTCGCGTTCGAGGTAAAAATGCAGTTCGGCATTCCCCGGCCGGACCACCCGGAAAAGACCGTGGAAGAGCTGCGGCCACAGCGCCGGCGACGGCACATCGCCGGGCGGCGCGCCGTCATGCAGAAACGCGCCCGCCTCCGCCGGAACCCCGCCCGCGAAGCTTTCCCAGCCGCAACACGCCGCGATCTTCGCCAGCAGCCGCGCGCTTCGCGCTCCGCAGGAGCTCCAGCCGATGGAGCGGCCGTTGCAAAAGGACAAACGGTAATCCAAACGATCTCCCTTCCCCCTCTTCTCAAACCCGCTTCTTCCGCGCGATTTTCGGCGGGACGATCCGCGCCGTCGCGACGATCAGCGGAACCAGGAGCAGAAACAGCAGTCCCGACCCGAAAAATACGTAACGGACGGTGCCGAACCATCCGGCGACGATGCCGCCGAGGTAGGCGCCCGATATCCAGCCGACCGCCTTCGCGCAGGCCGCCCAGCCGAAGTAGCTGCCGTGCTCGCGCTCCGGCGTCGCGCCGGCCAGCCACGCCTGAAAGAGCGGTTCAACGCCGCCGATCGCCAGAATCATCAGCGAACGCTCGACGAGCAGCCCGGCGACATGGTGGCTCATGCTCTGCACGATCCGCAGAACTGCCGCGATCACGATCGCCGCGACCAGCACCCGGATGAACGGCAGCCTTCCGGCCAGAAAACCGAGCAGCAGCCCCGAAACAATACCGGCCAGAGAACAGAATCCGCTGATCCAGCCGCTCCACGAAAGCGCGTCGGGGCTGTGGTCCATGATCTCCATCACGAGCTGCGGCAGAAACGGATTGTCGAACTCCCGCGCCAGCCCGAGGCAGATGAAGAGCACCATCAGATACCAGATCACGCCGAAGCGCGGAATCCGCCAGCGGATGCTGCGGACACGTTCCCGAAGCGTCTCGGTCCGCGTGAAATTCTCGCGCCCCCAGATCAGTACGAGCATGCCGGAGACGAAAAGCAGCACGCCGCTGCCAGCAAAGGTCCAGTTGAACCCGAAACGCTGCACCAGGCCGCCGCCGAGAAACTGCCCGGCCATCATTCCGCCGAACAACGCCGAAGCAATCGCGCCGAGAGCGAAGGAGCGGTGCTCCTTCGGCGTCGTGCTGATGATCAGCGTCTGAGCGGCGGAAACCGTACCGGTCAGCGCGCCGAGGAAGAGCCGGTGCACGATGATCAGGTCCGGAGATGTGATGACCGCCAGCAGCGGCATCAGGAGCGCGCCGCCGAAGTTCGCGCGGATCAGCATCATGCGTCTCCCGTAGACGTCGGCGACCATTCCCCAGATCGGGGCGAAAATGCAGAAAGTCAGATTGCCGGCCACGCTGAAGAGCGCGACATAATGGCTGAGCTCCTCGTCTCCGGTAACCCCGAGCTGGCGGAAAAAAAACGGCATGAACGTATAAGCCGAACTGAACGACGCCATCGAAATGAACTGCGAAAGCCACACCACCGCGAGGTTGCGCTGCCAGCTGCCGGAAATCTGATTCATCTCAGGATGCCTGCGTCCTCTTTCCGGCTCCGGCCGATTCGCGCAGAATCCGGCTGAGCAGAGCGAAATTCACCGGAACATTCAGCAGGAAAACCCGGTCGAGCATCTGAAGTTCATTGCGCAATTCGTCGGGGAAACTGCTGCTGATGACCACGGCGGCCAAATCGCGCCGCCCCGAAACCCGGCGCAGCTCCCCGATGAGCTCGGACAGCTCGCAGTTCTTCAGCGTCGGCGACAGGATCAAACCGTCGAAACTCTCCTGCCCGGCCTGTTCGACCAGCTCCTCCGCCGTGCTGAAACTGCAGACCTCGATGTTTCCGGCGCCCAGCAGCCGCCGCAGCAGAAGCGGCGCATCGGCGACTTCGGTGCCGTGCAGCACACGCAGCACTCTCCCCTGCCCGGGCTCCTCCGGCTCCTCCTTTGCGTGCGCGCCTCTCTTGACCGGAGCACGGCCGCTGCTGTGCACGCGGCGACTCTCGCCGCCGGTCGCCGCGCAGCTGTCGGAGAGCTCGAAGCGGAGCACGGCGCCGGCCTGCGCCGAGGATGAAACCCGCAGCACGCCGCCGAGCTTGGCGGCGAGATCCCGTGCGAACACCAGCCCGAGGATCGGCACCGAAAGGGCATCGGCCGCGACGCCGTCCGCCCCGTCGCTCTCCTCGAAACGGCGGTACTGCTCCGCCAGCGGCTCCCGCAGCGGCGCATGCTTCGAATCGCGCACTTCGAAAATGATCTTGTTCTCTTCGTGCAGGCAGGAGACCACAAGCGTCTCTCCGGCGGCAGCGGCCCGGCCGACTGCCAGAATCATGATGATCAGCAGCTGGTGCAGCAGCTCGCGGTCGAGCACGAGCCGCTCCGGCGCGCTCGCCGAAAAATGGTTGACCAGCATGACCTCGCGCTCCTGCAGCGAAATCTGGTTGAAGGCGACCAGTTCGCGCATGAATTCAGCCGTGTCGAATTCGACGACCTCGGCGCGTTCCCAGCGGTCGCGGTCCAGCTCCGCGATGTCGACCAGGCGGTCGATCTGGCGCGAGAGAGCGCCGACGCGGTGGCCGGTCTCTTCGAGCAGCCGGCCGATTTCGGCGCGATCCGGCTTCCCGCTTTCGAGTTCGAGCATCAGAATCCGGCTGAATCCCTTGATGGAGCCGAGCGGGATGCGCATTTCAGGCAGCATGCGCGCAATGATCTTGAGCTGGAGCAGACTGTACGATTCGGCGCCCCGGCGCATGTCCGCTTCGCGCGACAGACTCAGCTTGAGCTTGCTGTTCAGATTCTGCTGCCGGTCGCGGAGCAGGTTCAAAGCCGTGTACAGCGTCTGGATTTCGTCGTTCGCCTTGCGCTCCTCCGAAAGCCGGTCGGGGAACTCGCCGTTGGCCAGCTTGTCCGCAAATTCCGCCGCGATGCGCACCGGCAGCACGACCTGCCGGATCACCCGGATCAGGATCAGGACCGTGATGAAAAAGCCGAGCAGCACACCGCCCAGGCCGAGAATCGCCACCCAGTCGCCGAGATTCGTATCGACCCGGGAGCGGTAGATATTGGTCAGCTCCGGCAATCCGAGAATCACGATCGGAATCGCGCAGACTCCGCACAGAAAGCCGAGCAGAAAAATACACGTCGAAATTTTTCGGACTATCTTCATCGCGCGTCAGACTCCTTCCGCCGTCATGAGTTGCCTTTGCCGAACCGTTTCAGCAGCCGGCTGAAAAGCGCTCTGGTTTCCGTTCCCTGCTCCGGCTCCGCCGCCTGCGGGTCCGCCTCGCGGCGCAGGACCCGGATGATCTCCGCGTACTCCGGCCGCTCTTCGGGCGAATAGGAGAGCATGCGGTCAACCAGGTCCGACAGCAGGAAGGAACAGCCGCCCGGCAGATTCGCCAGCGGCGGATAGGCCTTCTTGTGCCGCCGGTCCAGCAGGTCCTCCGGCTCCCCGACCGTGCCGAACGGCGTATTGCCGGAGAGCAGCTCGTAAATCGTCGCCCCGAGGCTGAAGATATCGCCGCGGTAATCCTCCGCGCCGAAAAACAGCCGCTCCGGGCTCACATAGGCGGGGCTTGCAAAGCCGCCCCGCACCGCGCTGAACCCTTTTTCTGCCGAAACGTCGGCAAGGTCGAAATCGCCGAGCTTCGCTTCGCCCTCCTTCGTCAGCAGGATATTGCCGGGCTTCACGTCGTGATGCGCCACGCCGCGGCTCCGGGCGTAGGCCAGTCCCTCGGCAACCGTGGCCAGCTGCGCCAGAAGCAGCGGCCGTTTCGGCAGTGTGCCGGCCTTCAGATGACGCTCGAGGCTGCCGCCGTCCATATACCGCATGGCCATGAACGCCTGGTCGTTCCAGACGCCGCAGTTGTAAACCGGGATGATGCCGGGATGGCTCAGCCGCGAAACGACCTTCGCCTCCTCAAGAAAATTGACGACCTGCGCCCTGATGTCGTCGTTGGAGGGATTCAGAATCTTCACCGCGACGCGCCTGGCCAGCTGCGGATCGATCGCCCGGTAGACGCACGACATGCCGCCCTGCCCGCAGAGCGACTCGAGCAGATAACGCTCGAACCGCATCGGCACACGCAGCACCGTCCCGCACTCGGGGCAGGCGACCTTGCTGAACGGCTCAAGCCCGGTCATATCGAGCTTGGCCTTGCAGCCGCGGCAGAACACCTTGATCGGCTCTTCCCCTTCAGTTTGCGGCATATCCGTACTCCTCCGCCACCATGTGGTCGAACAGGTCGACCGGACCGACCGGGCGCTCCTGCGAAAGCACCTCGAACCTCAGGTCGGTACGCCCGAGCTCGCGCAGCTTCGTCTCGAACAGATTCCGGACCAGCTCCGGGCAATTGCATTCGCTCGACAGATGGGCGAGCATCAGCACCGAAGTCCGCGGCGTCAGCAGCTCCTCGAGCGCCTTCAGCGCAACCACGTTGTCGAGATGGCCGTGGCGGCCGAGAATGCGGCGTTTCAGGTAGATCTGCCGATCCGAATCGCGCAGCATCTTCGCGTCGTAGTTGCTCTCGAGGATCAGCGCGCTGCAGTCGCAGAGCCGCTGCCGGGCCAGCGCGTTGACGTCCCCGAGGTCTGTGGCGATGCCGACCGTGCAGCCGCCGCGCCGGATCACGAAACCGACCGGACAGACCGCATCGTGCTGCACCGCGAACGGAGAGATTTCGAAGCCGGCGATATGGAAATCCTGCCCCGGTTCGAACTCAAGCACGCGGTCGGGAAGCTTGCCCTTCCGTTTCAGGTAGGCCGCAGTCGGCCCCGCCGCGCAGAGCGGAATCGACAACTCGTTGCAGAAGACCCGGCACCCCTTCGAATGATCGTCGTGCTCGTGGGTCAGGAGCGCGGCACGGATTCCGGAAGGGTCGATCCCGAGCTTTTCCATGCGGCAGCGGAGTTCCTTCCGCGAAAACCCCATGTCGACGATAACCGCTCCTTCCTCGCAGGAGAGAACGAGGGCATTGCCCCGGCTCCCGCTGCCGAGCACACTCAACTTGACCATGACTGAAATTTGTCCCGATTTTCTGAAAAACCGCCGGATATCGGCGAATTTTGTTTTTTTAACGAAAAAATACTGTTTCCGGCTGGAAAAATACCATTTTCAAATTTAAATTCTATTCGGGCAAAAAGCAAATGTTTTTCGCCTGAAAGCGCAAGTTTTTTCAACCATTGTTCATAATATACCGCCATGTCCGGAAATCAGCAAACATTAAGTACAACTTTACGGCAGGAACAGCAGCTCTCGGCGCGTCAGCTCCAGAGCCTCGAACTGTTGAACCTGCCGCTGCTCGAACTCGAAGAACGGCTGATGCAGGCGATGGCGGCCAATCCGCTGCTGGAGGCGGAAAGCGCCGACGACCTGCCGGAACCCGAGCCCCCCGCCCCGGCCGAAGCCGAGGACGAGGCGAACTTCGATGCAGAAGCGGCCGAGGCCGACGAATGGCGCGACGACCTGCCGCTGCCCTCCGACAACTGCGCCCGGGACGACGACGCCGAACGCCGCGAATATCTGCTCAACTCGCTGACCGATGCGCCGACGCTGCAGGAACAACTGCTGCAGGAGCTGGCGCTTTCGGACGCACCCGCGAACCTGCGGCGGGTCGGCGCCGAGATCATCGGCGGCATCGACGACTCCGGCTATCTGCGCAGCACCGTGCCGGACATCGCAATGTCCACCGGCGAGCCGGTCGAAGTCGTCGAAAAAGCGCTCGAGCTCGTGCAGGGATTCGATCCGCCCGGCGTCGGCTGCCGTGACCTTCCCGAATGCCTGAAGCTCCAGCTCAGGCGCAAGAACGCGCTGACCCCGGTGCTTGAAGAGATTCTCGACCACCACCTCGAGGAGATCGCCCGGAATCATCTGCCGCAACTGGCCAGAACGCTCCGGATTTCGCTCGACGAACTTTACGGCTGTCTCGGGGAGCTGCGCAAACTCTCCCCTTTTCCGGGTTCGGCCCTCGCGCCGGAGCACTCCGAATTCGTGGCGCCCGAAGTCGAAATCGTGAAATCCGGCGACGGCTATGCGGTACACTCCTGCAAGGGCGCCGCGCCGCGCCTGTTCCTGGCGGAGCGCTATCTTAAAATGCTCGAAACGCCGGATCTCTCCGGCGAGGATCGCGCCTATCTGCGCGAAAAGCTCCAGCAGGCCAGGGACCTCATGCGCGCGCTCGAACTGCGCCAGAGCACGATCGTCCGCATCGCGGAGGTCATCGCCCGGACGCAGCGCGATTTCCTCGCGGAAGGCGTCGAGGCGCTGCATCCGCTGACCATGCGGCAGGTCGGCGAGGAACTCGAACTGCACGAGACCACGATCAGCCGGGCGGTGGCCAATAAATATGTCCGTACGCCTCAGGGGATTTTCCCGCTGAAATTCTTTTTCAGCGCCGGCTTCACCTCCGAAGACGGCGCCGAGTTGTCGAACCGGGCGGTCATGGAGAAAATCCGCGAGCTGATCCAGAAGGAGCCCCCGGCCAAACCGCTCTCCGACGAACAGCTCGCGCAAATGCTGAAGGCCGGCGGCATCGCCGTTGCCCGGCGCACGGTCGCCAAATACCGCGAAGCGCTCGGAATTCCGTCGTCGAACCTGCGCCGGCAGCACATCTGACCCCCGTCCCGGCCAACATGAAAGGAGCATGCTGCCTGATGAAAGAAAACAAATACGACGACGAGACGTTTTTCGGCAAATACAGCCGGATGGCCCGGTCGACCGAAGGACTGCGCGGAGCCGGGGAGTGGCATGAATTGCGCAAACTCCTTCCTGACTTCCGCGGCAAGCGCATCCTCGACCTTGGTTGCGGCTTCGGCTGGCACTGCCAATACGCAATCGAGCACGGTGCAACATCAGCGGTCGGCATCGACATTTCGCAAAAAATGCTGGATGAAGCCCGGCGGAAGTTCCCATCGCCGGCCATCCGTTTCCTCCGCATGCCGATCGAAGATTACGACTACCCGCCGGAACAGTTTGACGCGGTGCTGAGTTCCCTTGCATTCCACTACATCGAATCGTTCGACGACATCTGCCGCAAGGTCGCCCGGACTCTCTTGCCGGGCGGCAGTTTCGTCTTCTCGGCAGAGCACCCCGTCTTTACGGCCGAGGGCAGCCAGCAGTGGATTCGCGGCGATGCGGGTGAACCGCTCCACTGGCCGGTTGACAACTACTATATCGAAGGGAAACGCAGTGCCGTCTTCCTCGGCGAGCCGGTCGCCAAATATCACCGGACGCTGACCGCCTACGTGAACGGCCTGCTGGCGGCCGGCTTTGAAATCACAGGGCTGGTCGAACCGCAGCCCGAAGCGGCGCTGCTCGACACCGTGCCGGGCATGCGCGACGAACTGCGCCGCCCGATGATGCTGATCCTCTCGGCCGTCAGGAAGCAGGCCTGACCGCCGGCTTCTGCATGATGAATCCCGCCAGACAGGAACAGACGCCCCTTCCGACATCGGGAACGAAGTAATTCAGGCGGATTCCGGTTTCGCGTTCTGGTGAACCGCTGTGCGGGAACTGCCGATCCGGAGATTCCGCCGCCATTCGCGTCTCTCCCCCCCGATCCGGATTCACGCAGCCTCCGGGCAGATACGCCGCGGGACCCGAAGGGGGACGAATGCCCCCTCCGAGTCCCGCAGAACAGTCAAAAACTTACTTCTTGATGCGCCAGTCGAGGGCGCCGACCGGACAGGCGTTGATGCATTCGCCGCATTCAGCGCAGCTGTCGGGGAAGCCCTTGTCGAAGGCGGTTCCGACGCAGGTGAAGAATCCGCGCTTCTTGGGCGACAGGAGAGTCCGGTTGACGACCTCCTTGCAGACCTTCACGCAGACGCCGCATTTGATGCATTTGCCGCGGTCCTGAATGATGGACGGGTGGCGGATGTCATAGCTGACCGGCAGACGCTTGCCCTTGATCGCGTCGGCCTTGCAGCCGTAGGTATCGCCATGCTCGCGGAGTTTGCAGTCCTTCTTATCGGTGCAGCTGCATTCGATGCAGCGCTGCCCTTCGTGCATGATCTGCTCCTTCGTCATGGTCGCCGCGACCTCCTTGAAGGAGTTCTTGCGCAGCTCGAGGCTGATGAGCTTCTGCTGCTCGCGCGGGTCTTCGGAGACGTCGTCGCGCAGGAAAACGAGGTCCTCCTTCGCGAGATTCTGCCACTTGCCGCGGCTGACGTAGACGGTATGCTCCACAGGAAGCTCCCTGCCGAGCAGCTCATTCGCAATTTCGAGCGCGGCCTGGCGGCCCGAGGCGACGCCTTCGACCACGGTTGCCGCACCGGAGAGACAGTCGCCGGCGGCATAAAGCCTGTCGCCGAAGCAGCAGCTGTTCTCCTTGACGTCGACGTTGCGGAAACGGTTGGTCGGGATGCCGTCCGGAACGACGGTCCCCTGCCCGATCGCCGCGATGATGGTGTCGGCTTCGGTCTCGAATTCGCTGCCCGGAATTTCAACCGGCTTGCGGCGCCCGGAGGCGTCGGGTTCGCCGAGCTCCATGCGGCGGCAGGTCATGACCAGCCGGCCGTTCCGCTTTTCGACCTTGACCGGGGCGACGAGGAAATGGAAATTCACACCCTCTTCACGCGCCTCGTGAATCTCGATCTTCTCAGCCGGCATTTCGGCCTCGGTACGGCGGTAGAAGCAGTTCACGTCGGGGCTGCCGAGGCGAACGCTCGTGCGCACGCAGTCCATGGCGGTATTGCCGCCGCCGACCACGATGACCTTGCCCGGGTTCGGCGCCGAGTTGCCGTTGGAGGCGACTTCGTACAGGAACTCGATGCCCTGCTTCGCCAGCTCCTCGCCCTCGCAGCGGAGACCGGAAGCTTTCCAGCAGCCGACCGCGACGACGACCGCGTCAAACTTGCTCTTCAGCTCGTCGAGCGAAAGGTTTTCGCCGAGTTTTCTGCCGAATTCGAACTTGACGCCCATCTTCGGAAAGTGCGCGAGCTCGCGGTCGAGCGTCGCCTTCGGCAGACGGTATTCGGGAATGCCGTAACGCAGCATGCCGCCGGCCTTCGGCTGGGCTTCGAAAATCGTCGATTCGATCCCCTCGAGACGCAGATAGTACGCGGCGGAAAGTCCGCCCGGCCCCGCGCCGACGATCGCGACCTTCTTCCCGGTGAGCTCCGGAAGCTCTTCCATGTACTCATCGTAATAAAGGTCGGCCGCAAGGCGCTTGAAATCGTTGATCGCGACCGGCTCGCCGTAGACATTGCGGCGGCAGTCCTTTTCGCAGAAACGCGGGCAGACGCGGCCGATCGACATCGGCAGCGGAATCCGCTTCTTGATGATCTGCAGACTGTGCAGGAATTCACCCTTGCGGCCGGCGCGGACATACTCTTCGACATTCGCATGGGCCGGACAGGCCATCGTGCACGGCGCCTCGCAGTCACCGGTGTGCTCGGAGAGCAGGAGCGACAGCGCGGTCTTGCGCATATCCAGCACTTCGGGACTCGACGCCTCGATCTCCTGCCCCGGAGCGGGCACCGCGGCGCAGCTCGGCATATACCGGCCGGTCTTCCTGTCACGGACCACGCAGACGAAGCAGCTGGTGGTTTTGGAGATACGGCTTTCGCGGCAGAGCGTCGGAATCTTAATTCCGTTCGCGGTCGCAACTTCAAGGATGGTCTGGCCGGGTTCCGCCGTAACCGTCCGGCCGTCCAGAATAAATTCGATGCTCATTGTTCGGAACCTTTCTTGACCCGGTGAATGGTCTTCTTGGGGCAGACGTCCTTGCAGGCGTTGCAGCGGGTGCATTTGTCGTTGTCGATCACGAAATCGTCGGAAATCGCGCCGACCGGACAAGTCTTGATGCAGAGCTTGCACTTGATGCAGTTCGTCTTGTCGAGGTACATGTCGACGAGCGCGTTGCACTGCAGCGCGTCACACTGATGATCCTTCACGTGCGCTTCGTACTCATGCCGGTAATAGCGCAGCGTGGCGAGAACCGGGTTCGGCGCGGTCTGTCCGAGGCCGCAGAGCGATCCCATGCGGATCTTCGGGCCGATATCTTCGAGGAATTCGAGGTCGGCCATCTCGCCCTTGCCGGCGACGATGCGCTCGAGCGTCTCGAACATACGGGTCGTGCCGACGCGGCAGAACGTGCATTTGCCGCAGCTTTCCCGGTGCGTGAAGTCGAGGAAGTAACGCGCGGTCTCGACCATGCAGCGGTCCTTGCCGATCACGATCATGCCGCCGGAACCCATGATGGCGCCGAGCTTCTTGAGCGAGTCGTAGTCGACCGGCGTATCGAAAAGCTCGACCGGGATGCAGCCGCCGGAAGGACCGCCGGTCTGGACCGCCTTGACCTTCTCCGGGTCCGCGCCGCCGATATCGAAAACGATTTCGCGCAGCGTGGTCCCCATCGGAACCTCGACCAGACCCGGATTCTTCAGGTCGCCGGCCAGCGCGAAAAGCTTGGTTCCCTTGCTGCCTTCGGTGCCGATCGAAGCGAACGCCGCCGCTCCCTCGCGCAGAATCAGCGGAACGTTGCCGAAAGTTTCGACGTTGTTGATCATCGACGGATGGCCCTGCCAGCCGCGGTCGGTCGGGAACGGCGGGCGGAAACGCGGCGTGCCGCGCTGCCCTTCGAGCGACGCGATGAGCGCGGTCTCTTCGCCGCAGACGAAAGCGCCGGCTCCCTCCTTGATGATGATCTCAAGCTCGCGCCCGGCGATGACATTGAGCTTGTGCTCCTGAATCTGGGCGATGGCGATCTTCAGGTGCTTGATCGCCATCGGATACTCGGCGCGGCAGTAGATGAAAAGCTTGGTCGCGCCGGTCGCATAAGCCGCGATCAGCATCCCCTCGAGAACCTGGTGCGGAACCGATTCCATCAGCGAACGGTCCATGAACGCGCCCGGGTCGCCCTCGTCGGCGTTGCAGATCAGAATCTTCTCGGGCGTATCCTTCGCCGCGAGGAAGCTCCACTTCGTGCCGGTCGGGAAACCGCCGCCCCCGCGGCCGCGCAGGCCCGAAAGCTTGACTTCGTTCACTACCTCGGCCGGCGTCATCGACAGCGCCCGCTTGAGCCCGTCATAGCCGCCGTTCTCGACGTAATCCTCGAAGCGGGTCGGGTCGATCCGCCCGGCCAGCGCCAGAACCTTGATCAGCTCCTTCGCCTTGCGCGCCGGCGGAATCTCGAACCGGTCCTTCTCGCCGAGCGAAAGAATATTGTCGATATAGCCGTTTTCGGCCTTCACATTGCGGTAAAAAACCGAATCCCCGCCGTCGAGCACGACTTCGACCATCGGCTCGGCATAGCAGTGCCCGAGACAGCCGGTGCCTTCGACCGGAACCGATTCGGAACGGGAACGCAGGAGTTCGAGCACCGCATCGGCGCCCGCGGCCACGCCGCAGCTTGCGACGCCGACCCGGATCTTCTTGATTTTCGCCTGGCTCATTTGTTCTCGTACTCCTTCAGGATTTTGATCATGCTCTTGCGGTCGAGCTTCCCGTAGACACGGCCGTTGACGCTCATCACGGGAGCGAGGCTGCAGCAGCCGAGGCAGGCGACGGTTTCGAGGGAGAAGTGTCCGCGCGCATCGGTTTCGCCCGACTTGATGCCGAGCTCGCGGGTCAGCCACTCCTCGACCTGGGTCGAACCCTTGATATGGCAGGCGGTGCCGTCACAGACCGCAATCTTGTATTTACCCGGCTTGACCCGTTTGAACTGAGCGTAGAAGCTCAACACGCCCTCGACCTCGACCACCGGGATGCCGAAGTAGTCGGCGATCGCGACGATGCTTTCGTCGGAGACGTAACCTTCGACCCCCTGAACCGCCTGCAACCCCTTGATGAGGTTCGACGGCTCCCGGCCGACCTTCTCCAGAAACGCGTACTTTTGATTCATTACCCTTTGAAACTCCTGTTTCACCTATTCCGGAAGCGGACCGCCGGGCACGGCAGCCCCCTCCCTACTGCATTTTAGATTGTCTGCAACTACCTTTTCTGGACCGCGAGAACGCCTTCGCGCCCGGGAAATTCGGCGAGCTCCATCTCGCCCTCCGGCGCCTCATCCTTCACGCGGGCCGCAAGCTCGCCGAGCGGAATCACCTCGTACCCCGCCGCGATCACCCGCGTCAGATACTCGTCGAACATCGGCGCACATTTGCCGCCCTCGGCCTCCGCATGGACGGTCAGCACATTCGGGCGCTCTTCGGAGAGCAGCCCGATCTGGCGGTCATTGTAATTTTCGTTCGTGACCCCGTCGCGCCCGAGCGCTTCGTCATAAGTCGGCAGCGTGACCGGAATCTGAAGCTGCCCGAGCCGCTTCCCGTCCACCACCGGGTAGAACGGAGAGACGCCGCGGCAGTCGCTGTTGTACTCGAACGGAAAGCGCATCTTGACCTCGAGCAGCTGCGCATTGGCCCGCCACCCCGGCGCGGCGCTGGTCCGCACGATTCCGCCGGTCACCCCGGCCAGGAAAGCGAGCCCCTTCTCAAGCTCGTTCGCCATTTCGGCCGCGCTCATCTTCATGAGCTTCGCCTGCGCCTTGTGGTGATCCCAGGCGTGAAAGCCGATCTCGTGGCCGGCCTCCATCGTGCTGCGGATCACATCCGCATATTTCTTCCCGATCTTCGGTCCGGGCCAGGCGGTTCCCATCAGGATGATTTCGGGTCCGTAGAGCCCGGCCGCGTCGGTACGCAGCATCTTCCAGAGGAACGACGGTTTCAGCAGCCGCCACAAATGGCGGCCCATGTTGTCCGGTCCGACCGAAAAGTAAAACGTCCCTCGGACGCCGTGTTTCTTCAATATCCCGCAGAGACGCGGAACGCCGCGGCCGGTGCCGCGGCAGGTATCCACATCGATGCGGAGCGCAATCGTTTTCATCGCCGCTCAGTCGAGGTTGAATTCGCCGGACTTGATCGCTTCGGCCAGGAAGAAGTCGAGCGTGGTTTCGATCGACTCCTCAAGCTGGATTTTCGGCTCCCAGCCGAGCAGCCGCTTCGCGTTTTTGATCGACGGAACCCGGTGCTGCACATCCTGATAGCCCTTGCCGTAGAACGCGCCCGACTCAACCACGAGATAACCCGCAAACGGCGGGAACTTCGAACGCAGCGGATGCTTGTCGAACTTCTCGACGAGCATTTCGGCCATCGCCTTGATGCTCGCCTCGTTCTCGGGATTGCCGATGTTGATGATCGCGCCGGCGCACTTGTTGTCCTTGTTCTCGATGATCCGGAAAAGCGCTTCGATTCCTTCGGAGATGTCCACGAAGCAGCGCTTCTGTTCGCCGCCGTCGATGAGCTGAATCGGAGACCCCTGCACGAGATTCAGGATCAGCTGCGTGATCGCGCGGGACGAACCGATGCGGGCGCTGGTCAGGCTGTCGAGCCGGGGTCCGATCCAGTTGAACGGACGGAACAGCGTGAACTGCAGCTGCCCCTTCGCTCCGTAGGCCCAGATCACGCGGTCGAGCAGCTGCTTGCTGGTCGAGTAGATCCAGCGCTGCATGCGGATCGGGCCGGTGACCAGCTTCGAGTTGTCCTCGTCGAACTGCGGGTCCTGGCACATGCCGTAGACCTCGCTGGTGGACGGGAAGATGATCCGCTTGTTGTATTTCACGCAATAACGCACGATCCGCAGATTCTCCTCGAAGTCGAGTTCGAAGACGCGCAGCGGATTGCGGGTGTACTCGATCGGCGTCGCGATGGCGACCAGCGGCAGGATGATGTCGCATTTGCGGATGTGGTACTCGATCCATTCGCGGTGGATCGAGATGTCGCCCTCGCGGAAGTGAAACCCTTCACGGCCGAGCAGATGATCGATGTAGTTGCTGCGCAGGTCGAGGCCGTAGACCTCGTATTTGCCGGAGTCGAGCAGCCGCTCCGAAAGATGGCTGCCGATGAAGCCGTTGACGCCGAGGATCAGGACCGACTTCTTGCGTCCCTGCTCGCGCAGCTTCTTCGGATTCGCGCCGAACACCATGTTCGGAACGATGCGCGCCTCGGCCGCCAGCTGGTCGCCGGTCATGAAAACGCCGGTTTCGAGCTGGGCGGTCCGAATCCGGAGCGCTCCTTCACCGCAGGCGATCGTGAACGGCGCGGCGGAAAGCACGGTACCGGGAGCCGCCTTGCGGTCCTGGTCCGCCACGTCGGCCGACCAGAAGAAGCATTTGCGGTCGCCGATGTAGCTGAATGCGCCCGGATACGGTTTGGTGACCGCGCGGATCAGGTTCCGGACCTCCTTCGCGCTTTTCGTCCAGTCGATTTCACCGTCGGCGGGCTTGCGGCCGCCGAACGTGGTCGCCTTCGATTCATCCTGCGGCGTGCGCGACGCGGTTCCGGCCGCGATCTTCGGCAGCTCCCGGTCCAGCAGGACCTTCGCCGCTTCGGCGGCCTTGTCGAAAACCGTCTTCGCGGTATCGTCGTCGGTGATCGCGAACTTCTCCTGCGAAATAATGTCGCCCGCGTCGGCCTTCTTCGTCATGTAGTGCAGCGTCACGCCGGCTTCGGTTTCGCCGTTGATGATCGCCCAGTTCAGCGGCACGCGGCCGCGGTATTTCGGCAGCAGCGAGCCGTGCAGGTTGATCGCGCCCTTCGACGGAATCGAAAGGATCTCCCCGCCGAGCATGTCGCGGTAGTAGAACGAAAAGATGTAATCCGGCTTCATCGCCCGGATGCGGTTCACCCAGACCGGATGATTGACGCTCTCGGGAGCGAACACCGGAATGTCGTACTCGCCGGCCAGCTCCGCAACCGAACCGAACCAGATGTTCTCGTCCGGGTTGTCCTGGTGAGTGAAGACCGCACTGATCTCGAAGCCGTTCTTCCGCAACGCTTCGATCCCGGCGCGCCCGATATTATGGTACGCAAGCACAACACACTTCATTGGCGAAACCTTTCCATAACGGTTTGAAAACACAAAACAGCGTCTATAATATAAACCCGATTCCTGTAATTTACCACAAGGGAAGTTACAAAAATCGGGGATTTGTCCGTCGCACGCGCGGATAGCGGCCGCCGCAGGGCCGGTCAGTTCAGCTCCTCGCGGGCTGCGGCCGACAGCCGCTCGATCCAGACCCGGACATCGTCGCTCTGCTCGGCTTCGACAAGAATCCGGATCTTGTTCTCGGTTCCTGAGTAACGCACGATCGTGCGCCCGGATTCACCGAGCGCCTCGCGGCATGCATCGATCTCGGCAGGCAGGCGCGAAAGCTCCGCGAACGGCGTTTTCCGGGCGACGCCGAACGAACGGATCTCCTGCGGAAACACATTCATGAAGCCGGCCAGTTCGGCGAGCGGCTTGCCGGTCTGCTTCATGAGTTTCAGCACATGCAGCGCCGAAATGATGCCGTCGCCGGTCGTGGCGTAGTCCATGAAGATGATATGGCCGGACTGTTCGCCGCCGACGTTGAAACTGCCGCCGCGCATGCGTTCGATGACGTAACGGTCGCCGACGTCGGTGACCTCGACGTTGATTCCGGCCTGCTTCATCGCCCGCATGAGCCCGAGGTTGCTCATGCCGGTCACCACGATGGTGTCGGAGGCGAGCTTCCGCTCCCGCTGATAAGCGAGCGCCAGCATGCCGATGATGCGGTCGCCGTTGACCTCTTCGCCGTTCGCGTCGCAGAAGATGACCCGGTCCGCATCGCCGTCGAGCGCGATTCCGGCATCGGCCCGATGCTCTCGGACAAGCCGGCCGATGTTTTCCGGATAGAGCGCGCCGCAGCCGTCGTTGATATTGAGCCCGTCCGGACGGACCGCGGTCTCGATGACCTCGGCGCCGAGTTCGCGGAAGATCAGCGGCGCGATCGAATAGGCCGCGCCGTTCGCGCAGTCGAGCACGATCCGGAGCCCGCGCAGGCTCAGATTCTGGATGGAGCCTTTCGCATACTCGATATAGCGGCCGCGCGCATCCTCGATGCGGTAGGCTTTGCCGATGTTTTCGCAGGGAACGCCCTCTTCCGCGAGCGTGCCTTCGAGCATCTCCTTTTCAATCTCAAGCTCGACCGAATCCGGCAGCTTGAAGCCGTCCTCGGCAAAAATCTTGATGCCGTTGTCGCAGGCCGGGTTGTGGCTGGCGGTAATCATGATGCCGCAGACCGCGCCCATCGACCGGGTCAGGTGGGCGACGGCCGGCGTCGGCATCGGGCCGACCGCGAGGACATCCATCCCCATGCTCAGAAGCCCGCTCGTGATCGCGTTTTCAAGCATATAGCCCGAAATGCGGGTGTCTTTGCCGAGCACGACGCGCTTATGACCGGAACCGCCGCCGAGCACCTTCGCCGTCGCCTTGCCGACAAGCATCGCGATCTCCGGCGTAATCGGGTACTGGTTGGCCTTGCCGCGGATTCCGTCCGTTCCGAATAATTTTTTCTTCATATGAGTTTCACTTCTTCCTTATTTCATAGCCGCGCTGACTGCGAACGAACGCAGCGCGAGCTCTTCATTGACATTGAACCGGAGCGTGAACAACAGTTCGTCCGCCTCCTTCAGCACGAGCTCCCCCAGATCGGGCGGCACGCCCGACGGCGGCCCGTCAGGAAACAGCTCCGGATTCGGCAGCTCCCCGAACGGAATGCCCGACGAAAGCAGATACAGCTCCGACGCAAAACTGTGGATCGCGCTCAGAAAGAGCCCGCGCTCCTTCATATAAGCACCGTATCCGGCATCGAGCGCCTGCGCCTCGACGCGCTTGACGAACGCGGCGTCGCCGGTCTGGGCCGCCGCATTGAGCCGCCCCTCCCACTCCGCGGCGGTACGCCCGGTCGCATCGCTGTTGAGTCCGGCGGCGACCCGGCAGATCGCGGCGGCCTGCTCTTCGGCGAGCGCGAGGTCGCCGCGCGCCTTCGTTACCAGGAGATTCAGCGCCCCGATCAATTCCGCGGCTCCGGGGAACGAATATTCGCAGCGGTTGGTCAGCAGCGGCAGCAGCTGGCAGCGCGACCGGGTGGTCGGCAGCAGCGCGGCCGGATTCCCGGTCGCCAGGATCAGCAGCGTCTCCGGCGGCGGCTCCTCGAGCGTCTTGAGCAGCGCGTTCTGCGACTCCTCGTTCATGCGGTCCGCGTCGAAAATGACGCCGACCTTGCAGCGCCCCCCCGACGTGCTGGTCAGATGAAACTGTTTTTCAAAATAACGCAGCGTGTTCGGTTCCGGATTGGTCCGGTCGCCGATCTTGACTTCATACATCTTGCCGACCGGGGTCAGCGTATAAAATTCCGCGTAATTGCGCTCCTCGATCTGGCGGCAGACCCGGCAGACGCCGCACGGCCTGCCGTCGCGGCTCTCCGGGCAGGCCGCCAGCTGCGACAGCACGGTCGCAAATTCGCGGCGGGCACGCTCGGTGTCGGCCTGCAGCAGAAAGGCGTGAGAGAGCCTCCCGTTCCTCCGGGCATTTTCGAGATGGCGCAGAATAACCGGATACCGTTCGAGATAGCTGTTATACAAGCTGGTCGACAATGGTCCTGATCTCCTCGTGAATAATCTCCGGCGCGCGGTTCGCGCCGACGGTCCGGACCCGCTCCGGCTCGCGGCGGGCGATGGCGAGAAATGCTTCGCGCACCCGCAGGTGAAACTCCAGCTCCTCTTCCTCGAACCGGTCGTGCTCGCCGCGGGTCTCGGCCCGGACGCTCGTGCGGGCGAAGCCGGCCTCGGGCGGCAAATCGAGCAGGATCGTCAGATCCGGCACGCACTCCGCCACGGCGAAGCTGTTCAGAAACTCGATGGCGGGCAGCTCGATGCCGCGCGCGCCGCCCTGGTAGGCGGTGGTCGAATCCGAAAAACGGTCGCAGAGGACGACCTTGCCGGCGGCCAGCGCGGGACGGATCTTCTCGCGCACATGCTGGGCGCGGGCGGCCTCCATCAGCAGCAGTTCGGTGCTGGCGTGCATCTTCTCGGGGCCGTCGAAGTTCTTGACGAGCGTCCTCAGCTGTTCGGCCAGCGGCGTTCCGCCCGGCTCCCGGGTAACCAGCGTTTCGCGGCCGCGCGACTCCAGATACCCGGCGAGAAGCCGGACCTGGGTGCTTTTCCCGGAGCCTTCCGGCCCTTCGAATGTGATGAAAAATCCTTTGTAAGAGTGTTTCAGTGGTCTCTGTTTCATAAAATCTCGCTTTTTCCTTGCAAAAAGAAGATAGCTCCATTTGCCGGAAAGTTCAACCGGTGATATATTTTACGATATGATTTTTTTCAACATTCATCGGAAAATGAGATCATGGCAAAAGAATTGACCCGCGACAGCTACCTGTCGAAGCATGTCGGCGACTTCCCCTCCGAAGTCACCATCGGCACGAAACGTTACGTCAAGGTGGACGACCTCCGCTACGGCACGAACCCGCACCAGGCCGCCTGCTACTACAAACCGGCGGACGAAGCCTGCGCGATCGGCGACATGCAGATTCTGAAGAACGGCAAGAGCGGGCTTTCGCAGACCAACCTCGAAGATATCTCCTACGCGCTCAACATCGTGAAGTTCTTCGACGACACGGCCTGCGCGGTCATGAAGCACGTGAATCCGTCCGGCGCGGCGGTCGGGCTGCCGGGCGAAAGCGTGAAGTCGGTCTACCTGAAGGCGCGCGACGCCGACGCCCGCGCCGCCTTCGGCAGCGTCATCGCCTTCAATACCGAGGTCGACGCCGAAACCGCGCGGGAGATCATGAGCACCTTCGCCGAATGCGTCGTCGCCCCGTCCTATGCGCCGGGCGTGCTCGACATCTTCAACGACGGCGAAACCTACAAGCTCAACAAACATATCCGGATCATCCGCTGCGGCGCGATTTCATCGCTGCCGCGTTTCGTCGGCGACGCGGGCCCCGAGCACAATACGATGAAGGTGCTCGCGGACGGCTCGCTGGTCGTGGCCCAGCCGCTGCTGACTTCGCTGCACGGCGTCGGGGACCTGGTTCCCGCCGAGGCCGAAAACAAGCGCTGCGGGTTCCAGAAGTCCGCCGTCGAAGCGACGGAGCAGCAGAAGCGCGACCTTGTCGCGGCCTGGTGCATCAACCTCAGCGTCCGGTCGAACGGCGTCGTGATCGTGAAGGACGGCCAGACGCTTTCGGTCGGCACCGGCGAGCAGGACCGGGTCGGGGCGATCGAACAGGCGATCGCGAAATTCGGGCAGAAGTACTCCGGCAGCGGCGTCCTCCGGGACGCGGTCATGTCCAGCGACGGCTTCTTCCCGTTCGAGGACGGTGTCGAAACCGCGGCCAGGGCCGGAATCACGGCGATCATCGCCCCGTCGGGCTCGCTGCGCGACGCGGACGTCATCAAACGCGCGAACGAACTCGGCGTGGCGCTCTACTATGCGCCGGAACGCATTTTCTCGCATCACTGAGTCCATCGGCTGAAACCAATCAAATAAGGAACCGTTTTATGGCGAAGAAGGAAATCGACAAAAAGGCGCTGAACGCCGAGATCTCCAAGGCGATGATGAACGATTTTGAACGGGTCGGAATGGGATTTGTCACCTACTGGAAGCTGATCGCCTGCGCGGCCGTCGGCCTCGCCGTGCTGATCGCCGCGATCTGCTGGGCCGCCTCTTACCAGAGGAGTTCCGCGAAGAACGCGCGCGAAGCGCTGTCCGGCGCCAGAACGGCGGACGAACTGGCCGCCGCGCTGGCTTCCTACGGCAGCTCGCCTGCCGCGCCCGCCGCCCATTTCCGGCTTGCCGGGCTCTATCTTCAGGACAAGAAATTCGACAAGGCGCTCGAGGAGCTGAAGCTGGCCGAAGGCGGCAGCGACCCGTATACGGCCGGCAATATCGCAATCACCGAGGGGTACGTGCTGGAGCTTTCCGGCAAGCTTGACGACGCGGCGGCGAAATTCGCCGCCGCCGCCGGCGACACCGCGCTCCCCGCTCCGATGCGCGCCGAGGCACGGTTCGCCGCGGGGCGGCTTTACGCGCAGCAGAAACAGCTCGACCGCGCCATCGCCCTCCTGTCGGCGGCCGGCAGCCCGGAAGATATGCGGAGCGTCACCGCCACCTGGGATGAATTTTCCGCATCGCTGCTCCGGGCGATCAATGCGGGCGAATACGGGCCGCTCAAGCCGGCGGAGCCGAAGCTGTAATTCCGCAGGTCATGGAGCTCACCCGCAAACAGGAATCGCTGATCCGTTCGCTTTACACCCGGCACGGCCGGCGTAAAGCGGGGCTCTGCGTCTGCGAAGGATTGCGGGCCGCGGGGGAACTCTTCATGCGGGCGCCGGAACTGGTCCGCTTCACCGTCGCGACGGAAGCCGCGGCCGGAGAGCTGGCGATTCCGGGAGAACTCCACCGGGTTCCGGAGGGAAAACTGCGGGAGCTGGCCGGAACGGTCAACTCGCAGGGGATCCTCGCCGTCGCCGCGATTCCGCCCGAACCGGACGCCGCGGAGGCTCCGGCCGATCCGTTCCTGCTCGCGATCGACCGTCTCGGCGACCCCGGCAACTTCGGCACGATCTGCCGGACGCTGCGGGCGGCCGGGCTCACCGAACTCTGGTATACGAAAGGTTCGGTCGATCCGTACGGCGACAAGGCGATCCGCTCGGCGCTCGGCGCGCAGTTCGCGCTGAAGCTCCGCGGCTTCGACGACCTCGAGGCGCTGCGGGCGGCCGCACAATCGTACGGCTACCCGTCCGTCTGGCTGACCGATCCGCACGGCGGGGAGAGCTGCTTCTCCGCCGCGAAACTGTACGAGCGCAGCGTGATCGTGATCGGCGGCGAAGCGAACGGCGTGACTCCGCTTGCGGGAGCGCAGCGGGTCATGATTCCGATGCCGGGCAACTACGAATCGCTGAATGCGGCGCAGGCCGCCACGATTTTTCTGTTTGAATATGTGCGAAGAACAATGAACACGGAGTGAAATGACGGTCATGCCGGTCTGGTGCCAGATTTATTTGTTCGCGTTTCTTGCCGGAGCCGTGTCGACGCTTTTCGACACGCCGGTTTTCGGCCGGATCGCCCGGAAGTTCGATTTCATGGACAGGCCGCAGGCCAACCACAAAGGACACGGCCGGGCAACCCCGCTCCTCGGCGGGGCCGCCATGTTCACGGGCTGGCTCTTCTGCCTGGCGGCGGGGCTGGGCGCGGCGTTTTTCGTGCAGCTGCCCGGCTTCAGCGAAGCGGTTTCAGCTCACCTGGCCGGCATCAACTCCACGCTGCCGCAGCTCGGATTTCTCGTGCTCGGGGCTTTTCTGGCCGTCCTGCTCGGGCTGGTGGACGACAAGTACGCGCTTTCGGCGGCCGCCAAGTTCGGCGGCCAGTTCCTGATCGCGCTGCTCGCGGTCGGACTCGGCGGAGTGCGGGTCAACATCTTCTTCACGAATCCGGTGCTGGTCTGGGGCGCGTCGGTCTTCTGGCTCATGCTGCTCATGAATTCGATCAACTTCTTCGACAACATGGACGGGCTCGCGGTCGGCACGATCACGATCGCCATGGGCTTCTTCTGCGTGATCGCGGCGTTGAACAACCAGTATTTCATCGCGGCGCTCGCGGCGATGAGCTGCGGCGTCACAGCCGGATTCTGGTATTACAACACCTCCCCCGCCATGATTTTCATGGGGGATTCCGGCAGCCATTTCCTCGGCTACCTGGCGGCGGTGATTTCGGCGGGGGTCAGCTGGTTCGGCATCGATTACTCGCTGTCGCGCTTTCCGATCCTCATGCCGCTCTTCATCCTCGCGCTGCCGCTTTTCGACACGGGCATGGTGGTGCTGATCCGCACCTGCCGGGGCAAGCCGTTCTGGATCGGCGACCACAACCATATTTCGCACCGTTTCGTCCGCATGGGGCTGTCGCGGCGGCAGGCGGTGCTGCTCGTGCACCTGATGGCGCTCAGCGTAGGGCTCGGCATCCTGCCGGTATTCTGGGGAGATTTCCGCACTGCGGCGATTCTGGTCGCCCAGGCGTTCCTGTTCCTGCTGGTCGTTTCGATTCTGCAATTCGCACTTTCCGACCGGCAGGACACCCGCGAAAAAGTTCAACCCGACGAAACGAAAGAGAAAAAGCCATGACCAGTCACAAACGTCCGAGCTGGGACCGCTATTTCATGGATATCGCACATGTGGCGGCCAGCCGCAGCAACTGCTCGCGGCGGCAGGTCGCCGCGGTGCTCGTCCGGGACTGCCGGATCATCTCGACCGGTTACAACGGCACGCCGCGCGGAGTGCGGAACTGTTCCGACGGCGGCTGCCCGCGCTGCAATTCCGACACGCCGTCCGGCACAAACCTCACCCAGTGCCTCTGCAGCCATGCCGAGGAGAACGCGATCGTGCAGGCCGCCTATCACGGCATCGCCGTCAAGGGGGCGACGCTCTATACGACCTTCAGCCCGTGCCTGCTTTGCGCGAAGATGATCATCAACGCCGGAATCAAGGAGGTGGTCTATCACACGCGCTACTCCATCGACGACGTGTCGCTCGCGCTGCTGCACGAAGCCGGGGTCGTCGTCCGCCCGCTCGCGGAGGAAGACGATGAGTAAGAATCCGGCGGACGGCATCATGACGCTCGAAGAGGCGAAAGCGTGGCGGGCCCGGCTGCGGCGGGAGGGAAAACGGCTGGTCGTCACAAACGGCTGCTTCGATCTTCTGCACCGCGGCCATGCCGAATATCTTTACGAGAGCCGGGAGCTCGGCGACGCCCTGCTGATCCTGGTGAATTCCGATGCAAGCGTCCGGAACCTGAAGGGGCCGGAGCGGCCGCTGGTCGATGAGTACAACCGCTGCTACCTGCTCTCGGCGCTGGCCTGCGTCGACGCGACGGTGGTGTTCGACGGAAAACGGTGCGACCGCGAACTGCGCGAGCTGGCCGCCGACCTCTACGTGAAAGGCGGCGACTATACGCTCGACAAGCTCGACCCGGCCGAACGCGCCGCGCTCGAGGCGGCCGGGACGAAAATCTGTTTCAAGCCGTTCATTCCGGGTTTTTCGACCACCCGCATCGTAGAAAAGATCCGGCGGAGCCTGTAAGAGACGCGCCCCCTCCTCCGCCGCGCATGACGCCGAACGGCGGCCGGGCTATTTCCGCCCGGCGCGATGCAGCCGGATGTTCCGGAGACGCAGCGCATTCAGCACGACCGTCACCGAACTCGCCGCCATCGCGGCGGCTCCGACCACCGGCGAAAGCCGCCAGCCGAGCAGCACGTAGAACGCGCCCGCCGCCAGCGGAATGCCGACCGCGTTGTAGAAGAACGCCCAGAACAGATTTTCCCGGATGATCCGCATCGTGGCCCGGCTCAGCTCGATTGCGGCGGGAACTTCGTCGAGGCCGCTCTGCATCAGGACCACGTCGGCCGACTCCATCGCAACGTCGGTGCCGGAGCCGATCGCGATGCCGACGTCGGCCTGCGCCAGCGCCGGAGCGTCGTTGATCCCGTCGCCGACCATGGCGATGACCTTCGTTCCGTCGGCCTGCAGTTCCCGGATGATGCCGGCCTTGTCGCCCGGCAGGAGCTCGGCCCGGAAGCTTGCAAGATGCAGTTCGTCGGCCATCGCCCGCGCGGCCGGCAGGTTGTCGCCGGTCAGCATGACGGTTTCGATTCCGAGCGCGTTGAGCCGTTCGACCGCATCGGCAGCTCCGGGCTTCAACCGGTCGCCGATGCCGATCACACCGGCGGGACGGCCCTCTTCCGCCGCGTAAACGAGCGAGAGTCCGGCCGGAACGCCGAGCTTTTCAAAGGCGGCCGGATCGATTTCTTCGGTTTTCATAAGCCGGGCGTTGCCGAAGAGCCACCTCTTCCCGGCGATCACGGCCGATACGCCGTAACCGGGGCGGTCCTCAAATTGCCCTGCGGACGGGAGCGGAAGCTTTTCGGCTTCAGCCTTGCGGACGACCGCTTCCGCCAGCGGATGGCTCGAATTCTTTTCCGCCGCAGCAGCGGCCGCAAGCACGCCGCCCTCCGTAAAACCGTCGGCGGCGCGGACCAGATTCACAACCGGTTCGCCGACAGTCAGTGTGCCGGTTTTGTCGAAGACGACCGCGCTGATCTTCCCGGCGTTTTCGAGCACGGCGCCGCTCTTGATCAGGATGCCGGAGCGGGCGCCGCGGCCGATTCCGACGATGATCGCGATCGGTGTGGCGAGCCCGAGCGCACAGGGACAGGCGATGACCAGCACCGCCAGCGCGAATTCAAGCGCCGCCGCGAATCCCGCTCCGGCCAGCAGCCAGGCGAGCAGCGTGACGAGCGCGATCGACAGCACGCACCAGACAAAGTAACCCGAGATGCGGTCCGCGAGGCGGGCGATCGGCGGACGCGACCCCTGCGCATCCTCGACGAGTTTGATGATGCGCGCGAGCGTGGTTTCGTCCCCGACCCGGGTCGCCTGCATGACGATGGAGCCGTTCCGGTTGATCGAGCCGCCGGTCAGCGGATCGCCGGGAACCTTGTCGACCGGCATCGACTCGCCGGAGAGCATCGACTCATCCACCGACGTCGTGCCTTCGACCGTCGTGCCGTCGACCGGAATCCGGGCGCCGGGCTTTACGCGGAGCAGGTCGCCTTTGCGGACGAAGGCGGCCGGAATTTCACGCTCGCGGCCGTCCTCAATCCGGATCGCCGTCTCCGGCGCGAGGCGCATGAGTTCGCGGATCGCGCCCGAAGCCTTGCGGCGCGAGCGTCCCTCGAGATATTTGCCGAGCATGATCAGCGCGACGATCATCCCGGCCGTGTCGAAATAGAGGTGGCCGAACCGGCCTTCGGCGCAGAGCCACAGCGAATAGACGATCGCGGCTCCGGTGCCGGAGGCAATCAGCGAATCCATGTTCGGGCTGCCGCGGAAAAGCGCCCGGAAGCCGCTCGTGTAGAAACGGAATCCGGCGACGACGACCGGCAGCAGCAGCAGGATCTGAATCAGCGCATTCCACTCCGGTTTCAGCGGGAAGAACGGCAGATGCAGCATCTCATACATTGCGACATAGCTCAGCAGCGCCGCAAAGACGATCGCCGCCGTGAAGCGGAAGGTCTCCCGGCGGGCTTCGGCCTCCTCTTCCGGCGCGGCAGTCTGAACCGGGAGCGCCGGAACCGGTTCCGCCCCGAATCCGGCCTTCCTGACCGCATCGGCGACCTGCTCCGGCGTGAGCTCCGGCGCGGCTTCGAGCGTCAGGCGGTTCGCCGCGAAATTCACGTAGACATCGGAGGCGCCCGGCAGCTTTTTCACGGCGCGCTCCACGGCCGCTGCGCACGACGCGCAGTGCATGCCGGTGACGTCGAAACTCAGCTTGCGTTCCGCCGGTACGGCAGCCGTCCCGGCGGGATGCGCCGCCTTCGCCCCGAATCCGGCCTTCCTGACCGCATCGGCGACCTGCTCCGGCGTGAGCTCCGGCGCGGCTTCGAGCGTCAGGCGGTTCGCCGCGAAATTCACGTAGACATCGGAAGCGCCCGGCAGCTTTTTCACAGCGCGCTCCACGGCCGCCGCGCACGACGCGCAGTGCATGCCGGTGACGTCGAAACTCAATTTGCTCATAAAGACTCAGCGCTCCTTGAATTTCTTCGCCGGACAGCTTTTCGAGCAGCTGCCGCAGTTGCACTCGCCCTTACGGAATTTCCGGATCAGCAGATAAAGCGCGCCGAGCGCCAGCAGTCCGACCAGGATTTTGTCCCAATGATGGATGAAGCCGAAATAGAATTCCATGATCATGATCCTCCCTTACGCATTAGCTGTACCTAATTATTATAGTATTTTCCGTTAAAAAATCAAGCGTTCCGGCGGAAAATGCACGGAAAACCCCGGCGGCGGCGGTACAGTTCCGGATCGGCGGCCGGTTTCCGAACACAGTTGAAATCCTGTTTTTTTCCGGTTATTATTCAAAATCGACTTGACATTTTCTGTAAAATGAGTCATAATATTTACAGAAAATAAAAGTAGTTTTACAGCAAAACCAAAAAAAACACCAACAGGTCAAATAAGGAAAACCCGAGATGTCTGTCCGAATCAAAACCATGGCAGGGAGAAAAAACATGAAGGAGATGAACCGGAAAAACGGAGTGCGGCGCCCCTCCCGTTTCACATTGATCGAACTGCTCGTGGTGATTGCGATCATCGCGATTCTCGCGTCGATGCTGCTTCCGTCGCTGCACAAGGCGCGGCTGCGGGCCTACACGTCGAAGTGCAAAGGCAACATGAAGAACCTGGTCTCCGGAATTCAGTTCTACGCCTCGGATTACAAAGATCAGATGCCGTGTCACGGCGGCCGCGCGACGGTGGACGGCGACTACAATTCGACCTGGTGGATGTGGCAGCTCAGGAACCATTACGGCAGCGGGGACAAAATATTCGCCTGTCCCGGTAATGTGGTCCGTCCGGTGACGACCCTCGAAAACTTCGTCCCGGGACTCGGCTGGATCGGAGATTCCCAGCGGATGGATTCCGGCCGGACGAATTATTCGATCAACGGGCTGCTGTCGATGCAGAAAAAGTGGAACCGGAACGGCAACTCCGGCAAGGTCAGTAAATTCGATATTCCGAGCCGAAGCATCATGGTGCTCGAATACCATGTGCCGACCTTCGTCGACGGCACGAAGAAATACAACAGCAGCCTGAGCCGTTACGGCGCGGAGTTCAACCTGCGGGACCACCAGAATACCGGCTCAAATTTCGCGATGGCCGACGGCCACCTCGAAACCCTTTCGTTCGGAGCAAACCCGCGCGGCCTGGTGTTCGCCCCGCTTGAAAGCTGGCTGCGTCCGGTCGAAGACTACTGGCGGCCGCTCTGGATTTCGGGGCCACCGAACTGACACGAATCATTTTTTCAGATAAAATATCGGATGAAGGCTTGACATCCGGCGAAACATAAGTCATAATATTTACAGTAAATTTCAGAAAAAATGTCTGGAGATGGAAATGGCAGTTAGACAACCGGTGACATTGACTCAGGTGGCGGAGGCCGCCGGAGTGTCGATCGCAACCGTGTCCCGGGTTCTGAACCGTCGCGGACAGGTTGACGAGCACACCCGCCGCCGCGTCATGACGTCGGTGGAGAATCTCGGGTATGATGCGAGTTCGATTGCGAGGAAGCGCGAGGCGCGGATCGAGCAGCGCATGTTCAATGTCGAACTTCTGCTCTGCCCGCTGGCCGAACAGAAGAACATGCTGCTCCTCGACTTCATGGCGGAGGCGCTGCGCGGCGTGCAGAGCTTTTTCAGCCGGCACGGCAATGTGCGGATGAATATCTGCACATGGGAGCCGGACGAGATCATGCACCACGAGGAAAACGAGATGATTTTCAACCGCCTGGTCAATGCGGACGGCGTGCTGGTGATCGGCAATCCGGCCAGCGAAATCATCGACCGGCTGGTGGAGGCCGGCGTCATGCCGGTGCTGATTTCGACCGACCGGCAGGATATCCCGCTGAACTCGGTCTGCTTCGACGATTTCGCCGGCGGCGTGATGGCGGCCCGGCATCTGGTGGAGTGCGGTTTCCGGAGGATCGGATTTCTCTGCGGCTCCGACAAAGCCCGTTCGTTCCTGCGCCGCCGCAGCGGCGTGATGGTCCAGACGATCGATTCGCTCGGATTCGAGAACTTCGAGAGCCGCACCCCGAAAACCTCCGACGACAGCGAGGTCGCGGTCTGTTTCCGCGAATGGCTCGAATCGGGGCACTGTCCGGAGGCGATCATCACTTCGCACGCGAGCGCGGCGGCGGTGGTCTGCCGGGAGCTGAAGTCGTGCGGACTCTCCTGCCCCGAGGATTACAGCATCATCACATTCGACGATACGATAGACAATGTTTTCGGACTCGAAATCACGCACCTGCACATCTATCCGCGCGAGCTCGGAATCAAATCGGCCCAGCGCATTTACCAGATGATGAGTTCGAGCGGCAAGGATGACCGCCCCTATAAAATCGTGCTCCCGCTTGAGTTGACGATGGGGAATTCCGTGAAATGCCGGGCGAAATGATCCGGCGCAGCATAACGATGAATGCGTGATGCAGACGAAACAATACGGCCCGATATGGAAAAAACGCGGTCGGCTCCGTATAAAGGAAAAAATCGGCAGTGGGAGAAATGGAAAAGCGTCGCGGCCGGAGGCCGGGAAATCGGATCTCTTTTCATTGCGTCAAATCGCAGTCGGTATTCTTTAGAGTCGCACCCGACCTATTCATCATTATGTGACGGAGGAAGCCATGAAGAAAAATGCCGCCTTTACACTGATCGAACTCCTGGTGGTGATCGCGATCATCGCAGTTCTCGCCTCGATGCTGCTGCCGGCGCTGCAGAAGGCGCGGACATCCGCCCATGTGACCAAGTGCAAGAGCAACATGAAGCAGATGGCGCAGGGACTGATTCTCTATACCGGCGACTTCAACGACCAGTTTCCGACTCACAAGGGACTGCCGGCGCCGACGGATAAAGAGCAGGGAGACGGCATCAAATACCAGTCGACCTACTGGATGCACTATTCGATCGAACGCTACGGTTTCGGGGAAAAGATCTTCGCCTGCCCGTACAACGGCCACAATCCGGTCAGCGACAATACCGACGGCTGGCGCCTCGGCCTCGGCCTCGGCAAATTGAAGGACTGGTGCATGACCGACAACAGCAGGACCTTCTATTCGATGAACGGCCGGCTGCTCATGCACGTGGACCAGTGGAAAAAACCAAATGCGGGCGGGAAGGTCTCGCGCTGCGACGCCCCCTCCAAAACCGTGGCGGTGCTGGAGTACGGGACGCCGACCTGCATCGACGGCGTGTCGAACCTGAAAAACACGTCGTCGCGGATTGCGACGTCCGAAAATTCGATCCGCGACCACTTCGGCGCCTCAAGCAATTTCGCGATGGTCGACGGTCACGTCGAAGGGCTCGGCTATATGCAGAACCCGAACCGGATCCACCTGGTTCCGCGCCGCGACCTGCTGGTCCCGACCGACTGGTACTGGGGAACGGTCTGGCAGCTGGCGCTTTAAGACGGATATCCGATCAGGATTTGCCTGACATGCAAAAACGTTCATAAGGGAGGAAACACGATATGAGCTGGAAGGAGCTGACGCTCTGCGCCGCCATCTTCGCCGGGACGTTCGGCCACGCCGCCGAACAGGCGAAAATCAAGGCCGGAGACGATTACACGCTGGAGTTTGCGAAAGACAAACTGTTCATCCAGGACAGTCAGAATCGCCGCAGAATGCTGATCGGGAAACTGTTCTACACCTGGACGCCGCAAGCCGCGACGCCCGCCTCCGCCGAGGTCGTCGACGACAATACGATGAAGATCGACTATGCGGTCTCGGTGCCGGACGACCCGAAAAAGACGCCGGAACAGAATGCGAAGGCGAAGGCCGACGCCGAAGGCATCACGCTTTCGGCGCTCTGCACGACCGGCGACAACCGCGTGAAGATCGTCTACACGCTCGTCTCCCCGAAGGTCAGGCCGGACGGCATGATGATGGAGATTCTCGGGCAGGACGGCACGGCCAAGAAGCCGAATTACGAGGCGACGGTCTGGAAGGTCCGCCCCTTCGGCGGCCGGCTCTCTCCGGCAAAAGGCGGCACCTTCCGCCCGTTTGCGAACGGGAACGAAACCTTCTGGCTCAGGCTGCCCGGCAATGCGGGCTGGAGCAGCGGCTGGGCCGAACACGGCGGCTTCCGGAAGAACGGCGACGGCACCTATACGTCGGAACTCGATTTCATCATCACGCCCTCCGACTTCTCCGGCGCCGACGTCGCGGCGGTTTTCCGCAACGACCCGGTTTCGATGAGCTTCACGGAAAACGAACTCGTCATCCGCAACCTCGGCTACAAGGCGGTCAGGGACGCCGAACTGTCGCTGGACGGCAAAGACCGGACCGTCTCGTTCGAGCCCGGCGAAGTAAAAAAATTCGCATTTGAACCCGGCGGCTCCGCCGTTTCCGCAACCCTGAAAATCGGCGAAAAGGTCTACGCCGCCGCTCAGAACCCAAAGAAATAATCCGGCTTCATGATGAAAAAATTTCTGCTGTTCGCTGCCGCCCTGCTCGGGGCGGCCGGGGTCTTTGCGGCCCCTGAATCCCAAATCGTCTATCCGGAATACGCGGTGCTCGCTTCCGGCGGGGACATAATCGTCCGCGACTATGAGGGAACCCCCGTCCTGAAGATCGGCAAGCTCGACTTCGCGTGGTCTTCCCCCGTCGCGGTTCCGGTCAGGGTCGAGCAGACCGCGAAGGACACGTTCAAAATCGTCTACCGCATCGACCGGGACGACTCCGGCAAGGTCGCCCTCGAAGGTACGCTCAGGGCGCTGCCGGACGGCCATATCCGGCTCGACTGGCGGCTCGACGCGCCGAAGCCGGTCAAAACCGGCGGCATCATGCTCGAACTCCTGCCGCTGAAGGGGACGGAGAAGTCGGCGAAGGTCTACAAGTCCGGACTCTGGACCCGTCATGAGCACGGCGGCATTCCGTTCGAAGTGCGCGACGGCTATTTCCGGAGCTTCCGGAACGAAAATACCGCGCTCTGGCTGCTGCTCGGCGGCAACGCGAACTATTCGAACGGCTGGTCCGAGCATCCGGGCTTCACGAAGAAGGAAGACGGAAAGTTCACGGCTTCGCTCGAATTCCTGGTCTGCGCGCCGGAACTGGAGGATTACGAGGCGGTTGCGCTTTTCCACAAGCGCCCGCTCGGGCTGCGGCTCTCGACGGAGAAGCCGTTCAACCTCTGGGAATCGGGCTCTCCGGAGCTGAAAGTCCAGGTGTCGAATCCGTACAACCGCCCGAAACAGGGCGTGGCGTTCGAGATTATCGGGCGCGACTTCGACGGAAAAACCGTGTTGAAAGAGTCCAAGCAGCTCATGCTGAAGCCGTTCGAAACGAAGGAACTCACGTTCCGGCTGCCGGAAGCGGAGCGGACGATCTATTTCGTCGAGGCGAAGGCCGTCATTCCGGGGGAGAAGGAGATTTTCAGCCGCACGAATCTGGCGATCCTGCCGCCGCACGAGTATCGGCATCGGCGGGAGAGCAAATTCGCATTGTCGGCCTACTTCATGATCCCGTCCGAGAAGGATGTGTATGCGCTGATGCAGCGCATGGGGGTCCGGATTCTTCGTCACGGCGACAACCGCGTGACCGGACAGTACGGGATTCTGGCGCTCGACCATGCAGGCATCGGCCCGGACGACTCCCCGGCGCAGGCGGCGAAACGGATCGGCGAGATGGTCAGACGCGCCGCGGAACGGCGGAATCCGGAGATCGAATTCTGCAACGAGTGGAACATGAGCGCAAAAAGCGCCGAAGAGAAGCGGCGCCGCGCCAGACGTTACGTCGAACTCCTGCGGGAGCTCAAAAAGGTACGTGACGAACACGATCCGGAGCTCAAAATCATCGGCATGGGTATGGCCGGAGCCGACACGGCGTTCCTGAAGCTCATGGCCGAAAACGGCGCAGTTCCGCTGATGGACGGCGGAGTGGCGATGCATCCCGGCCGCGGCAACATGACGCCGGATTATGAGGGCGACGGCTGGACCTACCTCGGCGCGATCCGCCGCTGGCGCAAGGCGATGGATGAACTCGGCATCAAGACGATGCATCTTTCGGAGGTCTACGCCGCCACCTGTCCGAACGACTCCTGGAAGGATTCGTACCGGCATGCGGCGGAGAACGTGATCCTGACCTACGCGATCGGCCTGGCGGAAGGAGCGGAGTCGATCCAGTTCTACCAGCTCCACGATTCGGTCTGGCACGACCTCGGCGGCGTGAACCACAAGGACAGCGAATACCACTACGGGCTGCTGATGCGGGACGGCACGGTCAAGCCGTCGCTGCTCGCCTACGCGGCCGTCGCCGAAGCGCTGGACGGCGCGAAGTTCGTCAAATACCTCGATTTCGGCGGCAAGGTACGCGGCATCGGCTTTTCGACGCCGCGCGGGCCGCTCGCATTCGTCTACGACCGCACCGACGGATTTTTCCTGACCGAGCGGACGAAGGAGTTCGCCGGCACCGAGCCGTGGGTCGACACCTGGAAGAGCCGCCGGAAGGCGGTCTTCGACGCGGCCGGCGACACCGTCACGGTCATCGACCCGATCGGCCGCGCGAAGACGGTCCGGGCGGTCAACGGCAAAGTGACACTCGAGCTTTCCGGCGCCCCGCTCATGGTTTACGGAATCAGATTTTAAGGAGAATCGACTTATGAAACTACGACTGACCCTGGCCGCGCTGGCGGCGGCCTCGGCGGCATTCGCGCTCGATCCGCTCGAAAAGGCCGACGCCTGCTCGACGCAGCTTTCGCCGGAGCTCGTTCCTGCGGAGGGCTATTTCCCGATCGGCGTTCTCGGCGACCACCGTTTCCGGCTGCTGCCGTTTGCGGGGCTGAATCTCTGCGAAACCTCGCACTGCTGTTACGAATTCAAGGACGGCAAACCGTGCGCCTACCGGAAGGCCGGGAATGGAAAGGGGCTCTTCTTCTTCAACGTCTGGGCCGCGCACACGGTCTACAACTCATCGGAAACGAAGCACTACGGGACGATCAAGCGCCCGGTCAGCGACTCCGGCAGGGAATACGGCCGCCAGATGATCCGCTACTTCGACCCGGCCACCCGCCAGTACGTGCTCGACGCCGCCGCCGCGACGGTCGACTCCGTCATGAAGCAGGGAGACCGCGGCAGCGTCTTCATCTGGGGGATCGACAACGAATGGGAGCCGCCGCTCGACTATTCGGAGGAGGCCGTAACGGCGTTCCGCGCATTTCTCGAAAAGGCGTATGGCGGCGACCTTTCGAAACTGAACCGCGCCTGGGGCGAAACGTACAAGGCGTTTGCCGACGCGCAGCCGCCGAAGGTCGCCGAATACACCCTGAAGCCCGGCGCGTGGCTCGACTGGCGCCGGTTTCAGGAGGAGGCTTACGCCGATTTCATCCGCGACTACTTCAAGGCGATTCAGGAACGAGACCCGGACCATCGCGCCGTCGTCACCAAATCGACGCAGTGCACGATCGAGATGCAGTCGGTCGTCCGCAACCGTGCGCTGAACCACGAAATTCTCGCCGACCGCACCCGTGATCTCAGCAAGGGATGGTACGGCATCGACCAGTACGGCCACGGCGACCGCAACACCTACGAGATGAACTATCTTTACCACTGCATCCTGCCGAACGACCCGGCGGAGCGCAAGTTCCGTTACGGCGTATTTTCCGGCGAGGCGAACAATCACGCCGGTCCCGGCTGGCAGTTCGCGCAGAGCTACTGGCGGCTGCCGTCGAACGGCTACAAAGGCGGCAACTTTTTCGTGCTCGGATACTTCGGCGCAAAGAACGACTATTCGACCTTCGGGCTCACGGCTCCGGACGGCGTGCGCCGCAGCCGCTTCCACTACCTGACGCGCTATGCGGCGATGATCCACCGCTCCGAACCGTTCTGGGCGAAGGCCGAACCGGCCGCCGGCGTGCCGCGCATCGCAATGCTGATGCCGCAGCGCGACATTCTGCTTGCGAACGACACCGGCGTCAGCCGCTGGGATTATTCGACCAACAACCGTCTTTCGGTCTACAGCCATCTGCGCAACGCCGGCTACTGGGTCGATGTAATTCCGTACGGAAAGCTCAATCCGGCTTTCCTGAAGCAGTACGGCGCGCTGTTCCTGGTCGGCGCCGAACACCTGAGTCCGAAGGAATGCGCCGACATCGAAGCATTCGTGCAGGCCGGCGGCAAACTCTATTCCGACATGCGCGCCGGCAGTTTCGATGAACACCATCTCGAAGCTCGCGGGCTGGAAAAGGTGCTCGGGCTCCGGCACAAGGGCGTCTATACCGGCATCGAGGTTTCGCCGGACGACGTCTGGTACAACACCGAATACGGCAACGTGATCCGCGGCGACGGCAAAATCCTGTATGAGACGACGACCGGGAAGCTGCTGAATGCGGAGGATCTGTTCCACAACGCGAAGGCCGCCCAGGTGGTCGGCAACGATTACGGCAAAGGGAAATCGTTCTGGTTCACCACCCGCCTCGGCGCGCTGCGCCCCGAATCGGTCGAACCGATGGTGGTGTCGAACTTCTTCGGCGGCTGGCTGAAGCGGGGCGGAGTGAAACCGGCCTATGCGCATTCGACCGCCGGCGGAGACCGGCTCCGGGTCGAGCAGCCGCAGATGACGGCGGACGGCAACCTCGCAATCGCCGTCGCCGGCGCGACCCGCTTTGCACTTCCGGCCGGAACGCTGACCGTCGCGCTGCCCGCCGCCGCGAAATTCACGCACGCCTTCTGGGCTCCGGCCGAAAGCGCGCTGCTCGAGAAGGTCGCGTTCACCCGCACGGCCGACGGCGCGGCGTTCGCGCTGCCGGAGGTAAAGACCGCCGGAATCCTCTACTGCTTCACGACGCCGGAACCGCTGCTCGGCATTGCGGTCCTGAATCCGCGGCATGCCGCGAAGTCCGACCCGGCGACGCCGGAGCTTGTCCCGGGCGAAACGGTGAAGGTGAAAGTGCAGCTGGCGAACCCGGGGACGACCGAACTTGCGGCGGGCGCCGTGACGCTTCGCGCGCCGGCGGACTGGAAGGCGGAACCGGCGAAGTTCGACACTGCCGCCCTGAAGCCGGGCGAACTGCGCGAATTCACCTTTCAGGTCACGATTCCGGAGTCGAGCGCCCATTTCCGCCCGAATTTCGTCTATCCGCTGGTGGCGGAGTTTACGGCCGGGGGAGCGCGCACGGGGGTGATTCATCAGTCGGTCGGCATGCGGCTCGACCCGAAGAAGTTCGACCACCTGCTTTCGGACAACGCCACGGACGGCCGCTTTCCGCGCGATTTCGCGATCCGGACCGGAGCCGAATATATCTACAACTTCCCGGAGGAACTGCCGGACGGACAATATGTCAAGGACCCGAGCTCGAACAAAACGCCGGGCCGCTCCGGAAACGGGCTGACCGACGGGCTCGACTGGTGGAGCCGCCGCGTCACCTTTGCGATGCCGGAGGCGGAGGTCGTGTTCGACCTGAAGTCGGCATATGAGGTCACCGCCGTCAATCTGCGAAAAGGCGCACCCGCTTTTCCGAACGGCATTGAAGTCGAAGTCAGTGAGGACGGAAAGAGTTTCCGGACAGTTGCGAAAGCGCCGAAGCCCGATTGGGACGAGGGCGGCTGGACAATGGTGAAAACGGAACCGGCGAAAGGCCGTTACGTTCTCGTCCGGATCAAGTACCCGACCGCGAAGGGCGGCTATCTCGACGAGCTGGAGATCTACGGCCGCCCGCTGAAATAACCGCCCCCCCGACACGCCAGACGTCACCCGGCATCAGGCAGCACGGCAAACGAAGCGCCACTGAATGTTTCAATGGCGCTTCGTGCTTTCCTGCGACTCCTGCTGACCGGCCCTGAAAACCCGGCAGCGAGACCGGGCCCCCTTCCTGATGCGATTTGAAAAACAACGCATCATGTACGAGCGCAAGAAAAAAGCAAAAAAAATTTTAACCGGTATTGCTTTTTATGCAGAAATATGTCATAATATAGTAAAGTCTAGTTTACTATATAAATAAAACATAACAGTGGAAACAGATTATGATAAAGCTTTCGGAAGAAAATCCGGTCATGGCCGGCAGCAGTGCGCATACGGTACTGCGCCTGTTCTACGAGAACGGCCCGGCATCTCAGATGGAGATCGCCCGGAAACTGAGGATCACCAAAGCCGCCAGCAATCAGCATTTCTCACGGCTGATCGAGGAAAATTACATCACGGAGTCCGCCGTTCAGCCGAATCCGCGCGGCCGGCCGTCACAGGTGTGGCAAATTGATTCCGCACGTAACTTTTTTCTCGGCCTTACCGTGGAAGACGGTGCGCTGGGAGCGGTTCTGACGGATTTCAGCGAGAACGTCCTGATTCGCGCCAATCGTCATCTCCACGATCGTGCCGATCAGACCGCACTGCTGAAACTGCTGGATGATCTGCTGAAAACCATTCTGAACAAGATCTCCAAACTCGGCGGACGGCTGCTGCAGTGCTTTGCGGCAATCCCGGGAATGATCGATCAGGAAGGGCTTATCACCAACTGTCCCAATTTCCACGCTCTTGACGGACTGAATCTCGATCAACTGCTGGCCGAACGCTACAGCATTCCGGTTTTCAGCGATGCCTGCAGCAATGCCTATATCGCGGCGGAGTGCCGCAATATCAGCCAGGATTCAACCATCATGATCCTCAACTGGTCCGACGGGATCGGCCTTTCCGTCATCTGCAACGGAGTTCCCCTTCAATGGCCGGCCGTCAATGTCAAACGATTTCGCGGTCTCTGGGATTTCAGCCATATCCGCATCGTCAAAGAGGGGCGTCTCTGCCATTGCGGTAAAAGGGGATGCCTGGAGGCTTATTACGGCGGAAATGCGCTGGTGGAGCTGAATCCGGAACTTCATGTATCTTCCGCTGAAGAACTGGCGAATGCCGTCATCAACGACGCCGCCGGAGCGCGCCGGGTCGTCTCCGAAGCAGCGGCCGCGCTGGCGGAACAGTTGTATTGGGTCATCGAACTCTTCGGAATCGACACCGTCATTTTCTCCGGGACTCTGGCTTCCGCATTTGAATATTACCATCGCGCCTTCTGTGATCGGTTGAAAAGTTTCTACACGGACGAGGAATTTGCCGTCTTCTCCATTCGACAGGGAGACCCTTCTCCGGAGAATATTCAATTAGGCGCGGCTTTAGTGGCCAAAAATTTCTTCTTTTATCCGCAGCGGCTGCGCAATTCGCGCGGAATCTGGAATAAAACCGGTAAATTGAATCCTCTGTCCAAATGAAAGAAGATGATGCAGCAACATCCCCAATCCATAAATCGTTGAAGTATCATGAGTGAGAGCTGAGGCTGTGAAATTCCGGATGCGTCCGGAGTGAAAACAGCCAGGTACGATATCATAATTGAAATCAAGCACATTACCGAAAGGAAAACGGCTCATGCAAAGGAAATCTTTCACCTTGGTAGAGTTACTGGTCGTGATTGCGATTATCGCCATTCTCGCTTCCATGCTGCTGCCCGCACTGAATAAATCACGTGCCGCCGGCCACGCGTCCAAATGCCTCAGCAATATGAAGCAACTCGGACACGGTTACAGTATGTATGCGCTGGACAATCGGGATTTCGTGCTCCCGACCCGTAATGCGCCGGCCGCATTCGACCAGATGCGTCTTTGGACCAATGCCATTCTGGAAGGAAATTTTCTCCCCAATAAGCTTGATGCGGATTACACACCGCCGGGAGTGTATCTATCCAAAAATCTTCTGCTCTGTCCATCGAGTAACTTCGACACGATGGAAGGAAATAACTATATGTGGAGTCCTGATTACGGTTATAACGATGCGGTCATGCGCGACTGCCCGGGAATGTTTGGAGAAAGCGCCTGGCACAGCGCACGAATCAATACCGCAGGCAATCCGGGGAGAAAGGTGATGTTCATCGACGCCGTCAATACCGGCACCCCCGATAATCACCGGGGGTGCTGGATCTTCCGCCCGGGAGACATTTCCGCGGCAAATGAACGACCGGACATCCGGCATAACGGGGCAGCCAACGCGCTGTTTCTTGACGGGCATGTCGCCGCACTGCGTCCCGCCACCCCCGGCCAGCCTTATTCCGGACAACTCGATCCGGACGAATATCCCGATGAACTTACAAAATGGAAATAGCAGGCGGCTCAATGAGAAAAAAGTCATTTTGGAGGCTATGCCTGCCGGCCGCCTGCCTCATGGCGGCGGCACTCCGGGCTGACGTTCTTCCCGAACTGCATCCGCATGCCGTGCGTGCCGCTGCCGACGGCACTTTTACCATCGACTCTGCGAGCCTTCCCGGGGGCTGGTCGCGGCTGTATGCCGATCTCCCCGGGAAATTGGAACCCGGCAAACGGTATACAGCTACCGCTCAAATCGACCTGAAGGAACTGGGAGATGATTCCCGGCTGCTCTTTCTGATCCGCCCGGCCGCCGCACCTGACCACACCGCCGACATCGTTTCCCGGGAATACTCCCGCCCGGGCGAATATCGCTTCAAAGCGGAATTTACCGTACCGGGAAACATCCGGGATTACACATTCCAGATTCATGTCCGTAATAAAGTGAAAGCCGTCTTGTCCGATGTGCGGGTTGTCGCCGGAAATCCGGATGACGTGCGAATCGATGCCGCGGCCGGAAACACCGGCGATTTTGTCCTGCCGCCTCTGCCGACCGGTTCGCCGGAATTCAAAATCAACCTGCCGGTTCCGTCCGGAAAGGTTATCGACGCCGCAGCATTCGGAGTCTCCGAAAGCAATGACGACAATACCGCGCAGTTGAACGCAGCCATAAGGGCGGCAGCCGAACAGGAAGCGGATTTGCGACTCTCTCCGGGAAAATACTTTTTCCGGAGCGACCGCCCGGTTTCCTTCTCCGGCTTGAAAAATTTCCAGTTCGACGGCGGCGGTTCCATACTGGTCTTCCATAAAAAGCACAACTCCCTGCTGACCATCGACCGCTGCCGCACCGTCGCCTTTCGCAATTTCTCCATCGACTGGGATTGGGATGCTGCACCGCTGGCCAGTTATGTCCGGCTGGTGAATGCCCATCCGGAAGGAGCCTACATCGATTTTGAATTCATCGACTATAAGGAGTTTCCGGTAAAAAAGATCCGTGTCGCCGACATAGACTCCGTCGACCCGGAAACCATGTCCGTTGGAGTAGAGGGCGGCGTCAACCGTTATTACGAATTCAGTCCGGGGCAGAAGTCCCCGGAGTCGGAATGGCTCGGCCCCAACCTGCTTCGCTTCCATGTCCGCACGCCGGAACTGGCCGCCGACTGGCTCGACCGCGCCGCCCGGCGGGAACTTTTCCGGATGCGTCATTACGTGTACGACATGATCGGGGTGGATATGCATGACAACACCCATCTGACACTCGAAAACGTCAATGTCTATTCCGCTCCGGCCCATGCGTTCGGAGTCGGCGGGCATCAGTCTTACTGGCAATTTCTCAACACCAACGTCATCCGTCCCCCCTACGCGCCCCGGCGCCCCATCACCTGCAGCGCCGACCATCTTCATATTTCGCAGTCCAACGGTTACTTCAAAATGATCGGCTGTGATTTTTCCTTCGGCGGCGACGACTGCCTCAATGTGCATGACTGCTCCGGCTTCGCACTGCGTCGGGATGACCATACGCTCAAGCCCTGCATGCAGGACTGGTATTTTCAACTCTTCAAGGCCGGAGACCGGATTGAGCTGCGCAATGACGATTTCTCCCCGACCGGTTATATCGCCGAACTCAGGAGCAACAACGGGACGGAATTCATCTTCGACCGGCCTCTGCCGCAGCCGACAGGACAGGGCTTCGTCATGTTCAATCACAGCTACGACAGCAGCAATGTAATCATCCGGAACAACAAATTCCACAATAACCGCGCCCGCGCCCTGCTGCTGCTCGGCCGGAACATCACGGTCGAAAACAACGAATTTTTTCATCAGCAGCAGGCTGCCGTCGAAATCTCCACCGGCTTCACGACCGATGCGTGGAGCGAAGGGTACGGTGTGGATAACGTGGTCGTCAGGAACAACACATTTTCCGGGCAGAACGGGCTGGAAGCCTCAACAGGAGGCCGGGTCCGGGACTTCTGGATCGGCGGTTATAACCGCTGGGACCCGCTGGACAGCACCTATCCGATCCTGACCAACATCCTGATTGAGGGGAATCGCTTCGAAAATCCGACCGGCCTGGCCCTCTATGCCGCCAATGCCCGGAACGTCATATTCCGCGGCAACACCATTCTCGCGCCGCGGACGAAGCAGCGGAACCTGCCGTACAGAGGGAGCATTTACGCCTGGAATGCCTCCAATGTGTTCATTCTCGACAATGTGTTTATCCGTTCCTCCGGCGCCAAAACTTATTTCATCGAGTATGATTCTTCCAACAGCTCCGGCATCTTCGTCCGCAGAAATCGTGTTATTACCCCGAACTGACAAGTTTAAAGACGTGTCCCGCCGCTTTCCTGCCGGGGAAGCGGCTTTTTCATGGCACGTTAATTATACAATTGAATAATTAAAATCATCAAAAACGAAATCCAAGCTCAAATATCGATTCAGAAACGAACTTATCTGTATTTTTTTCCAATTTTTTTTGGGTTCGGCTCTTGACTTCCGGGAGGATTTATGTCATAATATTATACAAATGATTAAAAAACGGAGTTTATCCCATGCGGAACACGACTAAAATACAGGAATTCATAGAAACGCTCTCCGCGCTGATCCAGGCCGGTGCGCCGGGCTTTCTCGACCGGCTGCCGAGCCGCCGCGAACTGGCCGCCCAATACGGCATCTCGCCCGCCTCGGTCCAGATTGCGCTGCAGGAACTCGAAAAACGCGGACTCGTGACGAATTATCCGCAGAAGGGCAGCCGGGTCAATCCGCGCCCGGGCTGCGCGGTTGCGGCCGCAACCGCGCGGGAGGAGGTCATCGAGGTCACGGTGTTCGAAAATCTGCCGCACCAGACCGGCTTCTGGCTCGAACGTTTCCGCTCATTCGAGCAGAAGAATCCGTCCTGCCGGATTCGGGCGCGGTTCTGCGACTCCGGGTCGTCCGCAATTCCGGCCGGCACCCGGGCGGCGCTCCGCCTGCCCCGGCTGGCCAAGCGGCCCCCCGCGGTCCCGCTGAACGAAATCTTCGGGAACGACCGGCTCGATGCCGTCCGGAGGGAAGCGCTCGAACAGTTCGCCGACTGGGATTGGAGTCTCTGTCTGCCGTATCAGGTCCAGATGCACGCATTCGTCTACCGCGGCTCCGACCGGAATCCGCTGGTTCCGGCCGAGGGCGAAACGGTTGCGGCCTGGCTTGAACGGGTCCGTGCCGCACTCGGCAGACGGAGTCTGCTGCCGCCACGCAACGACTGGCTCGCCGCCGCCTGCGGCGTCGTCGACGCGGTCGGCCGCACGCCCGCCGGAATCGAAACGAGCGAAGAGCTTTACAACTATTTCAATGCGCTCGCGTTCTATGCGCGGCAAGATCTGATCAACCATGAGATTTCGCCGGAGGAACCGCACGCGCCGCTGCTGCAAAGCGGCCGGCTCTCCGGGCTCATCGACTTCACGCACCACTGGAACAGCTTCCGGCTGCTCGAACCCGGAAACGGGTTTCAGATCGCCCCCCTGCCCTATGCGGCCGGAGCAACCAACGGCGTATTCATCGCCCGCGCCGCCCTGTTCGGCACGGCGACGGTCAGCGCGGCCGAACGGAGGTTCTTCGAATATCTCGTCTCCGCCGAATTCCAGCTTGCGCAGATGGATGCGCTGATGGGTCTTTCGCCGTTCGCGGGACAGCTTGAGACGGAGCTTCTCCGCGCCCCGAAACTCGCGGCGCTGATCCGCCAGTACCGCCGCCAGCCGTTCCGGCGCTGCACAGAGGCGGCCTGGACGGAGCTCGGCGACCTCCTGATCGATCCGGTCCTGCTGCCGCTGATCGCGGGGGAAATCTCCACGGAAGAGGGCATCCGCACCGCAGCCCCGATCATCGAACGTTTTCACCGCGCCCGGAATATGGCCCGGAAACATCACCTGCGCGACTTCCTGCGCGAAGTCGTCTGAACGCAGCACACAACCGAATCAGACCCAAATGCAGAGAATACACTTCTCAAAGACCCCATATTGTCTCAGGAACAGAAAGGAATCCACCATGAAAGTCCCGAAACCGTTCACACTGATTGAACTCCTCGTCGTCATCGCGATCATCGCGATTCTCGCCTCGATGCTGCTGCCCGCACTGAACCAGGCGCGGACGCGGGCCAAATCGACCGCCTGCATGAACAACCTCAAGCAGATCGGCGTGGCCCTGCTGAACTACGATACCGGCGAATGGTTTCCGCCGCGCAAGGACTCCAAAACGGAGTGGTTCTCGTGGGAGGAAAACATCGTCACTGCGGCCGGCGGCGACGGGCGGCACGACAAACGTTTCTCCACCTCGGTCAAATACCTCGCCTGCCCGCTCGACCCGCTGCCGCCCGCCGGCGGGAAGAAGACCAAGCTCAGCTATGCGTTCAACAACGGACGCAGCGCCGAAAACGTCCTGACCACCGGAAATTTGCCCATCCCGAACGATCAGGCGTTCCGGCTGGACAGGGTCAAAATCAATTCGCCCGAACTGGCCGCTTCCAACCAGCGCGGCAATGCCGTACTGCTGGCCGACCGGTATCAGGACGGCGGCGCCTCCCAGAACCAGTACAGCGCCGGGCCGACCGCCGCATGGTGGGATTTCAAGCCCGAGAACGGCCACCCCGGCCAGGGCGGCGGACGCAATGCGCTGATGTCGGGGCTGAACGTCAAGGCGATCCCGTCCGCGGTATTCTTCACGGAGTCGCTGAAGCGCAACCTCTTCGACTGGCAGATCGGATATTGATCAGATGATTTTCCATACCATCCGCCTCACGCTCGGACTGCTCCTGTTCTCCGGCGCCGCAGCAGCGGCGGCCACAATCGAATGCGTGAATGCCGACCCGTCCGGCGCTGCCGCATTCGCGGCCGGAGCCGGGCGCGCAAAGCTCTCCGCCGCCCGAAGCACCGGGCTCGACCGGCTGCCGAAAATCCTCGTCTGGCAGGCCGACGCCGCCGGAACGCAGCTCGACCAGCCGCGGCTCGAGGCGATCGCGGAGCACGTCCGGCGCGGCAATGCGCTGCTGATCACGCTCGGGCGCACGCCCGGCAGCGCGGCGTTCCGCTTCACGCCGCTCTCCCCGAGTTCCGCCTGGCAGAGCCTGATGCAGCTCGGCCATCGCGGCAATGCGGAACCCGGCATCGGAACCGGAGAATACGACCGCGCGTTTTTCCGGAAAGCTCCCGTGTTCCGCACCGGTTACCGCTGGCGGCTGCGCCCGGTCCACGCGGCGGAACGCGGCGAAACCCGCCTCGAATGCCTTGAACGCGACATTCCGTACCTGAAACTTCCGCGCAAGCCGGGCGAGGCGTTCCACAGCCGCCCGCTGCTGAACCGGAACTGGAAAACGCGGCTCAGGGCCGACGACCCTGCCGGAGAATCATTGCTCATCACCGGGCAGTACGGTGCCGGGCGCGTCGCGCTCTTCGCCTCGGAACTCAATTCCGGCACGCCGGAATTCTGGGCCGACGTCCTCCGTTATCTGGCCGGAGCCGAACCGGCCGGAGCCGAAGCGCCCGCGATCGCCGGAGTCGAATTCACCGTCGACCGCGACAAGCGCGCGCTCCTGATTTCAGCCGCCAATCCCGGAAAGAACGCGCTGGCTCTGCCGGTCGTGGTCCGTCCCTCCGGCTGGGACGGCACACTGCTCGATGACCTCGGCGGAACCCTGCATCTGCCGCCGGGCGGCCGGGGAACACTGCCGCTGCCGCTGCCGGCTCCCGGGCCGCTTTCGCCGCAGCTGCTCGACGCATGCGACGCACTCCAGCTTCGGGCCGCCATCCTCACGCCCGCCGGAGACGCCATCCTGGCCGAAACCCGGCTCCCGGCCGATTTCACGCCGGAATTTTCCATACGGCTCTCAGCCGACGAACTCGGCGAAAAGCGGCGGACGCTGCCGGGGCCGGGACCGGAGCAGCTCCGCATGGAATACCGCGGCGGTTTCCGGGTCTCCAATTACGCCTACCGTCCGGGTGAAACGGCGAAACTGACGCTCGAACTCAATCGCAACTTCCGCAATCTCGCCCCGCTGGCCATTTGCTCCGGCCGCATGCTGAACGACCGCGCGTCATCCGGCATGGAGCCGCGCGACATGATCCGCGATTCGGCGGTCTGGCGCGGGCGCAAGGGCGAAACCAGCCGCGTGACCTTCCGCTTCCCCGAGCCGGTCCGGTTGAGCCGCATCGTCCTTTCCGGCGCCCATGAGCGGCGCAAAGAGCTGCTGAATACACCCGGCGCCCTCACGCTGCGCGCCGACGGCCGCGAGGTGTACCGGAACGACCGGCTCGACGCCGCCTTCCGCCGCCTGCGTGCCGAGCTCGACTTCAAGCCGGCCGAAGCGAAAGAGTGGGTGCTCGAATTTCCGTGGCGCGAAAGCGGCCGCAGGGAGCTCCGGCGCGTCGAACCGGCGCTCACCGAAATCGAACTGTACGGCGCCGAAACTCCCATTCCGGCCGGAGCGCGGAGCGTGGACCTCACGCTCCGGCTGCTCGCGCCGGGAAACGCCCCCGTCATCATCGCGTCTCTGCCGGGACTGACGGCCGCGCCGGGCGGACAGCTCCGCCGGGAATTCGCGGTCCGGCTCCCGGAGCTGCCCGCGCACGGCATCGCACCGTGCCGGATCGAAGCGGTGGACGGCTCCGGCACGGTCGTCGCGGCGCTGCCGCTGCTCGTGATCGACCCGGCCGCACCGCTGCGGAACGTCCTCGAAGCCCGCCCGGTCCGCGACACCTTCCGGGTGCAGGCGATCGTGACCCGCGGCGTGCGCTCCTACTTCGCGCTCGGCACCGGTTCGCGCGACACCCGGGGAAACTGGGGGGAGCCAGAAGACAAGGTCTACTGCTATGCGAACCGGCTCAAGCAGGTCAGCCGCAACGGCTCGATCGCGCCCGAGAAGCTGTTTCTCACCGAAAACGACTTCAGCCACTACGCGAATCCGTGGGGATGTTTTCCGAACGGACAACGCTTCTTCGAGGCAGCCGCGCCGAGCCTCGTCGCGCTGAATCGCGGCACTCCGGCATGGGAAAAGGCGAAAACCGTCGATATCTCGAACGGCGACCGCTGGGATACCGGCCCGTCGCTGAATTCAATGTATTCGATGCAGGAGATCGTCGAATTCGACCGTCACCTGCGCCGTACCGGCCGCCGGGGACTGACCGGCCGGACCCGCCGGGAGCTGCTGAAGGAGATCGAACGCTTTCACAGCCACCCGTTCGCGCGGCGGCAGCTCGACAACTACCTTGCGTCGTTCCGCAGCCTGCGTTCCGCCGTCGAGGGAGAAGGCAAGCGGATGGTCATGAATGCACAGGGCATCCCGCTCCTGCCGCCGGAAGCCGCGGCCGAGATCGGCGAATGTCTCTCCGGCATGTCCGACGACGACACCTGGGGCGCGCTTCAGGAGGACTTCGCCCTGACGGCCGGACGGCAGATGATCCACCAGGCCTTCAATCCGGAGTGGCGGCTTCAGGCCAATTTCGTCTGGGGCTGGGACAACACGCTGCTGAACAATCCGCACTGGTACGGGCCTGCGGGAACGACCGAAAGCTCCCGCCGCCACCAGCTGGTCCGCGGCTGGCGCGGCACGCTGCGCTCCGACGGCAGTTACGGCTCGATGCACACTTACGGCTACGGCATGAACGGTTACAACTCCTATGTCCAGACCGCGAACGACTGGCAGCAGAACTGGAACGCAGCCGAACGCCAGAGCCTGATCGGTCCGGACGGAGCGGTCGGCTTCGCGCTGATCGTCGGAACCGACTTTCTGAGCAATCCGGACAAAACCATCTTTTCGGGCGGCGGCATGGGCGACAGCCGCGAAGCGGATGAGCTGGTCCGCAAACTCGCCGGAGTGATCGGCAAACTGCACAACGCCGGGCTCAGCATCCCGTGCGCAGCAAATACGGCGAACCTCGCAAAGTCGGGCGAAAGGCTGCCGCTGATCCTGCCGATGCCGTCAACGCTGAACGACGGTGAACTCGCTTCGGTCGCCGGCCGGGTCAAAGACGGAGACATGCTGATCGTCTTCACCGAACGCAGGCCGCTGCCGCCGCTGCTCGCTCCGCTGTTCCCGGACGGAGCCGGAGACGGCCGGGTCTCCGCCGGCAGGCACGGCATCGCCGTCGGCATCCGCCCGGAGGAGCTGACCGAAGAACTCGCCGGGGAAATCGTGCGTGCCGCCTACCGCGATCCGCGCTGCCGTCTGCGCTATCCGGCCGGAAGCGCCGGATACGGCTTCACCTCGGCCGGAAAAACATTCCTCACGGTCGAGGACCTGGCCGAATCCGCCCGCCGGGTTGAACTGCGGGTCCGGAAATCCCCCGGCGCGCGAAGCGCCGCGGCGACCGGGCTGAACGACCACCTGCCGTTCGCCGTCCGTCAGGAAAACGACGAATGGATCATCGAAGTGCCGCTCCGCAACGGAGACGGGGAACTCGTCATGCTGGAGGAACTGCCGTGAAATACCTGTCGAAACTTCTGCTCGCCGCCATTCTGTGTCCGGCCGTATTCGCCGCACCGGAGCGTTCGCTTGCAATCACCGCCGCGAAAAACGCGCCGCCGGAAGTCCGGACGGCCTTCGAACGCATCGCCGCGGCGGCCGGAAGCCATCCGCTCCTGAAGGTACTGTCGGAGGGAAAAAACGTCGAAAGCGGCCATTTCAACGAAGCCTTCGCCGCCGGCGACCCGGAGCGGCTCGCGTACCGCCACCTCGTCGTCATCGGGGAACCGGACGACCCGCTCGTCAGGCGGATTCTGCAGCACGAGGCGCGGTTCGAAAACGGCGCCGTCTACGCCTTCGGCTTCGGCCGTTTTTCCGGGAATCTCGGCTGGATCGAGAGCGGCCCGAACCCGTTCCTGCACAGCCGCTATATCGACCGGCCGCCGTTTGAAACCGAACTGGTGCTGATCACCGGCACGACGCCGGCCGGAATCGCGGCCGCGGCCGAACGGTTCCTCGATTCGGGCCTCGTCAACGGGCTCGTCGCGGCCGGACGCGTCGAACGCCTCGAAACGACGCTGCTCGACCGCGAACCGCTCGTGCACAGGATCGCGCTGCCCGGCTTCGTGCCGCAAAGCGCCGCCGGCTGGACGCGGATCGGCGTCACCGACTGTTCCGCCGAACCCGGACGCGGCCTCCTCGAACACACAGGCAGCGAACCGCTGCGGGTCTGCGCGGTCAAATACCACCGGCCCGGCGCCTGGGACGGGGCCGGAGCCGAACACGCCATCGGAAATTACCTCGCCGGACTGCACCGGGCCGCTTACGGCAACACGCTGCTCGTGGCGGAATTCGCAACCCCGGAACAGGCCGGAACGGCCGCCGTAAAGCTCAATCGCGAAAAGCGGATCGAAACGAGCCGCAAAAACGACGGGAAAAATCCCGAGAAACCGCCCGTCAACTGCTTCAGCCGCGGCCGTTACCTGCTGATGAGCACCCTGCCGGAATCGTTCAACCGGGAGATCGCAGAATGAAAATACGCCTTCTGTTTCTCCTGTTCGCCGCGCTTGTTCCGGCCGGGCTGCCGGCGGCCGCGCCCGCGCCGCCGGAGACCGGTGTACCGTTCCGGGCCGGAGCGATCGAAATCGACGGCAGGCCGGACGACCCGGGCTGGAAGGCGGCGGCCGTTCTCAAGCTCGACCGCCCTCCCCTCGGAGAACCGGCGGCAGCGCCGGTTCCCTTCACTGAAATCCGGCTCGCCTACGATGAAACGACGCTTTACGTCGCCTTCGTCTGCCGGGACGACGACATCCGGCCGGCCGCGGGCCCGGACGGGCTGCTGCACACCGGAGACGTGGCGGAACTCTTCATCGACGGAACCGGCGACCGCCGCCGGTTCTTCGAGCTCCAGTTCAACCCGGCCGGACTTCTCCGCGGCACGGAGCACTTTTTCACCGGAACGGAGCTCCGGCTCGATGCAGACGGCCTCTGGACCGAATGGGACAAGGTCGGGGAACGGCAGGATTGCATTCTTTCCGGGCTCCGCCACGCCGCCGGCATGCTCCGCGACGGGGAAGGCCGGGTCTGCGGCTGGTTCGTCGAAGCGGCGCTTCCGGCCGAGGAACTGCTGCGCCGCACGGGACGCGGCAGTTTCGAAGCGGGGAAACGCCTCCTCGCCAACTTCGTCCGTTACGACTACGCCGCGGGAAAAGCGGAGCCGGATATGGTTTTCTGGTCCGCAACCGTCTCCGGCCGCCCGCACCGTTCGCCGGGGCGTTTCGGAACGCTTCTGCTGCTGCCGCGCTGACACGAATCCGGCCCCGCGTGCCGCAACTGCGTTTTTTCCGCACAAAATCCGAATTTTTCGCGGTTTCCGCTCCGGGAGCTGTGGACAAACCGCCGTTTTCGTGTTATGTTAGGCGTAACCACAGGAATTGATATGAGCAACCCCGACGAAGAACTCGATCTGTTCAGCTTTGCCGAAGCGCAGGAGGCCGAAAAGACGGCGGAGGAACCCGCCGCAGCGCCGGCTGTTCCCGCCGCCGGAGCCGAAGAGACGCCTCCGGCAGCCGATCCGGAGAGCGGACTCACGTTCCCGGCGCGCGTACCTCCGCCGAAAGCGCTGACCCGCAGCGATTTCCAGCAGCTTTGCGTCGGTTTTCTCGCATCGCTTGCGCCGCATGCCGTCGCCACCTCGGTCCCGGTCCGCCGGTTCAAATACAAGGTCAACGCCGCCGGGTTCTGGCGCGGGGAAAACGCGCGCAGCAAGGATGTGGTGAAAACCGCCGTCGTGGTTCTCTTCGATCAGGTGGACAACTGTTTCTGCGAATGCGTCGACCAGCAGGCCCTGCTCGGCGAAATCCACTCGCTGCGCGGCGAAAAGGAGCGGCTCGAAGCCGAAATCCGGGAGAACGAGCCGGAACTCGCTTCGACCGACGATCTCTTCAGCGAACTGCGGAGCTGGGATTATGCGTCGAGCCGGAATCCGGCATACCGCAAGCTCCGCGCCAGGCTCGAAAAACTCCAGCACACGCTGCATCAGGGCAGCCGCCTCGAACGCATCCGCCGGGCCGGGGCCGCCGATCTCTGTTATCTGGCCGTTCCGACCGGACTCATCGCGCCGGATGAGATCGAAGCCGGCTGGGGAATCGTCTATCTGAACGCGGACCGCAGCTTCACGCTCGTGCGCGAAGCCGAATTGCAAACCGGCGTCGAACCGTGCAATCGCCAGTTCCTCGCGCAGAACATCGCGGTTGCCGCGACGACGGCGGTTCTGTTCATGGCCGGCGTGGATCGCCGCGGCAAAAGCGTCCGCTTCCGCCGTTTTCCGCGCAAGCGCCAGGTTCAGTAGCTCCTTCTTCCGCCTTCCGTCCGGGAAACCGGCGCCTTTTCCCCGTCCGCCGTTGGACAACTTGTCATTCCGCGGTTATATTAACGCAGAAGAGAAATTCCATCCCGCGGCACTTGAGGAGAAGAGGAGGTGTCCATGCGCAAGGAGAGGATTGTATTCGATTACCGCCACTATTTTCTGCGGTCCGTGGTGTTCCTGTATTACCATCTCGGCGAAAACGGGTTCCTGATTCTGCTCGGCGTCGTCACCGGGCTGGTGACCGGCGTCGGCGCCGGCGCGATGAAACTCGGTGCGGCGCGGCTCTCGGAATTCGCCCCGTATCTGCGGGAACACGGATGGCTGCTGCCCGCGCTGCTGCTTCCGGCGGCCGGACTCGCCGGCGCATTTCTGCTGGGGCGCCTCCTGTTGCGCCGCCGCCCGGCGACGAGCCTCTCGTGGGTCATCTACGATTTGCAGGAGAAGCAGCCCGAAATGTCGTGGCTCGAAACCTTTTCGCATATTTTCACCAGCGCCGTGACGGTCGGCCTCGGCGGCTCGGCCGGGCTCGAGACGCCGAGCGTGCTGACCGGCGCCGCCATCGGCAGCAAAACCGGCTGGCTCTGCCGGCTGTCGGTCGACAAGCGCGGAACGCTGATGGTCTGCGGCACGGCGGCGGGCATCTCAGCCGTGTTCGGCAGCCCGATCGCGGGTGCGCTCTTCGCGCTCGAGGTGGTCTTTCCGCGCCAGGCGCGGCGGCGGCTCGTGCCGATCCTGCTCTCCTCGGCCGGAGCCGCGATCATCGCGGAACTGATCTTCGGCAGCGGCAGCATGTTCAAGGTGCCGTCCGCGCCGTGGCCGTTCCATTCGCTGCCGTACTTCATTCTGCTCGGCATCCTCTGCGCCTTCGTCGGCGTCTACATCATCCAGCTCAACTATCACTTCGGCAACCGGCTCAAAAAGGCGTTTCCGAACCGGTGGGTGCGGCTCGGCATCGGCTGCGCCGGGCTGGCCGGGCTGCTCTGGCTCTTCCCGATTCTCGCGGGAGACGGCTACAACTTCGTCCAGATGCTCTTTTCGGGAGCCGACAAGAACCATCTGCAATCCTGGAATCACGGCTGCAATCTTCTGCTGCTGAGCCTCGCCGCAGTTCTGCTCAAGGTGGTCGGCACCGTCTTCACGCTCGAGTGCGGCGGCGACGGCGGCATTTTCGCGCCGACCATGTTCACCGGCGCCTTCACGGGGTTCCTGCTCGCCCGGCTGGTCAACGACTTCACGGGCCTGGAACTCTCGGAGGCGAACTTCGTCGCGGCGGGCATGTGCGGCGTCTTCACTTCTTCGCTGCGCGCGCCGCTGACCGGAATCTTCCTCATCGTCGAAGTGACCGGCGACTTCATGCTGATGATTCCGCTCATGATCGTCTCGGGGCTCTCGTACTTCACCGCGAAATTCTTCGAGCCGTATTCGGTCTACACGAAGGTGCTCGGCGAAAAGCATCTGATCGAAGCGATTCCGCTGCAGCAGATCAACCGGCATACGCCGGTCGGCGACGCAATCGAAACCGACTTCTCGGCGGTCGGCGCGCAAACGCCGCTCGCCGAACTCCGGGCAACCGGGGAAAGTGCGAAAATCACGTATCTGCCGGTAATCGACGCGAACCGGAAGCTGCTCGGCATCGTAATGCCGGATCGTCTCGCGGCCGCGACGGACCCGAAACTCACCGCGGCCGCCCTCATGATGGAGCCGCTGCTGACCCTGTCGCCGAAGGACGACGCAAATAAGGCGCAGATCAGCTTCGAGATTTACGGCCTCGACTACCTGCCGGTGATCGACGGCGGCAAATTCATCGGCTTCGTGCCGAAAACGCGCTTCGAACCGGCTCCGGCGGCCGGAGAGGCGACCGCATAAAACCCGCCCGGCGCTCAGAGGAGCACTGCCGGGTTTCGCCCCGCTCCGTCCGCATTCGCGGCGGCGTGTAATCGTTCTCCGCTGCCGGCTCCGGCTGTCGCCATATCTTTTAAGGGAAGAAAATACCGCGTTATGACGGATTTCCGATATAAAAAAGCTTGACAGAACGGTTTTGCCATGTATATTTGCACAGAATTGCCAAATAAGAACCACCATTTATCCAGCGGGAGGAAACGATGGCTCAAACCAAGCTCGCCCTCGAACTCGAACAGATTTACCATCGCCTCTACGAGCTGCGCTGCGAAGCCATCGCCGTCTACTGGAAAGATTACGTGGAACCGAATCCGCTTGAAAATATCACGCGCATCCAGATGCTGATGCTGCAGTATATCGCCGATGTCGCCCCGTGCCCGCTGCAGAAGATCATCACCCGGACCGGGCTCACCAAAGGCGCCGTCTCCGTCGCGACGAAGAAGCTTGCGGAGAAGGGCATCCTGACCATCACACCCGGAACCGCCGACCATCGCGAACATATCGTGGACCTCACCCCGCACACCAGGATGCACATCAGAAACATCGACGCCCTGTTCGAAAACCTGCTGAAGGAGCGAATGCCGCGCTACGAACAGCCCGAATTCGAAACCTTCATCAACAAACTCCGCCATCTGAACCGGGTTCTGAGCGGCGCAGACGCCTGCTATGAGTTCGCCGGCAGGTGATTTCAGGGGGAAATATTCGTTTTTTCCGGCTCGCCGATTTGAAAACGACGGACTGATGCAGTAAGGTAAACATGTTAGCTCCCCAATCAGTCATAAATTCAGGAAAGCACAACATGGACGAAAAAACTTACAGGAAGAAGGTGCTGGGCTGCTGGCTCGGCAAAGCGGTCGGCGGAACTCTCGGCGCTCCGATCGAAGGGTGGGACGGGCCGCATCATCTCGAGTTCTACGACCCGGTGCCGACCACCATGGTGCCGAACGACGACCTCGACCTGCAGGTCGTCTGGGCCATGACCATCGCGGCGCAGCCGAAACCGGTCGTGAACAGCCAGATCCTCGCGGAAGCGTGGCTCAAGAACGTCGGCTTCCCGTGGGACGAGTATGCCGTGGCGATCCGCAACCTCAAGAACGGCATCCGTCCGCCCTTCTCCGGCAGCTACGACAACTGGTTCGTCGACGGAATGGGCTGCGCGATCCGTTCGGAAATCTGGGCCTGCCTCGCACCGGGAGACCCGGAACGCGCTGCGAAATTCGCCTATGAGGACGCCTGCGTCGACCACGACGGCGACGGCATGTGGGCAGAGGTTTTCCTCGCCGCAATGGAATCGGCCGCCTTCGTCGAAAACGATGTGCGCAAGATCATCGAGATCGGCAAGGAACAGATTCCGGCCGGCCTGAAACTCCGCACCGGCATTGAAGACGCGATCCGCTGGTTCGATGAAAAGCCCGAGTTCGACTACCTCTTCGACAAGATCATGAAGAAGTACAAAAGCGACAACTTCACCGATGTGAAGGTCAACTTCCCGATCATGGTCGCCGGTCTGCTGCTCGGCAACGGCGATTTCAGCAAGTCGATCTGCGACGCGGTCAACTTCGGCGAAGACACTGACTGCACCGGTGCGACGGTCGGCTCGATCCTCGGCATCATGAACCCGGACGGCATCCCCGAAAAGTGGCTCGCCCCGATCGGCCGCAACATGGTCCTGAGCCCGGGCATCGTCGGCATCACGCCGCCGCCGACCATCGACGCGTTTTCGGACATGATCTGCGAGATGAGCAGGCACATCATCCTTGATCCGCAGCCGGCAAAGAGCTTCGAGCCGCGTCCGGTCCACGCCCGTGCGATCGTCCGCGCGGCCCGCAGCCAGGAAGCGCCGTCGAAAGAGGTCACCTTCCCCGGCACCTTCGCGGAGTGGCCGGAGGCGATTCCGGACAAGCACGAGCTCGTCATCGACTTCAAGTTCAAGATCGACAAGCCGGGCCGCTACGTCGTCATGTTCAACACGAAGTCGCAGGTCATCGTCGAGGTCGACGGCCGTCTCGCATTCCGCCGCGCGGCGGGCGACATGGCCCCGTCGTTCCACCGCGCGCCGTGGAACCAGGAGGCGTTCCTGGAGTTCTCCTCCGCCGGAGAGCACACGCTGCGCGCCACCATTCAGCGGGTCGCTCCCGGCGCCCGCCCGAACTGGGTGGTCGGCGTCGCTTACGGCGACAGCCTGCAGTGGGTTCCCGACGCCATGCTCTGACGCCGAGTACCGAAAAACGGGGGGAAGAGACCGCTCTTCCTCCCGTTTTTTCATCTCCGAAAATGTCAAAGGCGAATCCTGACTCCCCGAAAACCTACCTGTTCTACGCCGTTTCATCCGGCTCGCGTTCGACCGGGTAGACCCAGAGCCTGCCGTCGTGTCACTCGGCGCAGAAGATATCTTCGAGCTTTGCACGATGCTTTTTCAGCTCCTCCTCGAGCCACTCCCGGCTGCGGTCGAGCCGCTCGAGATTTTTCTCATTGACCTCTCCGCTTTCGACCAGCGCCGTAGCCGTCGCCTCGTCGCCCTTCCGGACGACGGTCATCTGGCCGTTGTACTCAAACCAGACGTTGCGGAGCTCGTCGAGGTTCCGGTAGCCGCGCTGGTGCAGCAGCATCAGGAAATCGCGCACCGAAAGGCCGGCTTTGTCGAAATTCGACGTGACGATTTTCCCGTCCTTCATGAGCCGGATCGAATCTCCGTCGATGACGGTTTTCACGGCCATGTGCTTGTTGGCGAAATAGCGCAGCAGAAGCAGCAGCCCGGCCCAGAAGCCGACCACGGCAACCAGCCCGAGCACGGTTTCCCCCTTGTTGAACAAGGTTCCGCCGATGATCGCGCCGAGTGCGACGTTGCCGACCTGGTCGATCGCCGAAACCGGGGCGAGCGCCCCCTTGCCGGACAGATGGATGTAGACCAGCATCATCAGGAAGCCGGCCAGCAGCTTGGGCAGGACATAGAGCACGATGTCCCCCAGATTCGCAAAATCGAACATATTCCCCCTCCTCCGTTTACTCCTGCAGATAGTATACATCGGGAAAGGCGAAATACAAGCCGCAAAGACCGAAAGAGGCCCTGCCGGCGGGATGCGCCGGCAGGGCCTGCATGCTTCGGGGATTACTCGAAGATGACGAACGGGAATTTACCGGGATTCTTTTCGTCCCCGATGCCGGGGGCGATCTGAATCCAGCCGTCCCTGCCCTCGCCGTCGTTGTCGTTGATCAGCAGATTGAACCGGAAGCCCTGCCGGTAAAGCTCCGGCGTCAGCCCGACGGCCCGGTCCGGAATCCGGAACTCATAGCCGGTTGTCGTGCCTTTCCTGACAATCTTCACGGTTCCGGCGGCGGCGGCCTGCGCCGAGTCATAGCCGCGCGGTGCCCGGGGAACGGTCAACACCGCTTCGCCGGAATCGGAAAGTGACAGACAAAACTCCCAGAACCCGGCCTGACCCGGCAGCGCGAATGCGAACTGGACCGAATCGCCGTTCCAGGCCTCTTCCGCCGGACAGGGCTGAATGTGCCGGTCGTCGGTCACGTCCGCCTTCAGCACAAACGCGCCGTCACGGTTTTCCAGCCGGATTTTGCCGCTCAGATCTTCCGGGCCGGACCAGGCCCGGTGCAGAAGCGCCGGGTCCGCTCCGGTCAGCGAATGAACCTGGCTGCGGCTGTCGAGCACAAAGTCCGGGGCGCCCTTCTTTGCCGAAACCGGCACGGCGACCTGAATCGGAATCTCCACCGTCCCCTTCCACGGCGTGCCCGAAAGCGCGTAGGAGAGTTTCAGCCTCCGGTCTCCGGCCTGCGGCCGGTCGCCGCGCCGGGCGGTCAGCCGGAACCCGGCCTCCGTCTCGCCGCGCGCATTGACGCTCACCTGCTTCCCGGCACGATCGACCGTAAAGCCTTCCGGCAGACTCTCCGCCTTCAGCGAGAAGGTGCGTTTGGAATTCAGCGGATTCCGCAGGCGGACCCGGACCGGGAACGGTTTCCCCGGCACCGCGAAGCCGTCGGCTTTCACAGCGAGGAGCTCCTGACCGACTTCCGCCCGGGTCGCGCCCGGCAGGAACAGCGTGACGGGAGCCTGCCCGAATTCAAAGAGAACCATGCCGTCCGTGACCGGGAGCGCGCTCCGGTTCCCCATCGCGTCGATGACGAAAGCCGAGTCGGCGGCGCCCGTCACCGGCAGCGTCCGGGTCGCACCGGACTCGTTCCAGGCCGGAATCAGGATTCCGCCCGGAACGGCGAATTCAAACGCCCAGCTGCCGTTCCCGATCTCGAGCTGGCGGCGGAACTGCGCCTCGCGGAACAATCCGGCCAGCATGTTGTAGACGGAATAAACCGGCTTCGGATAAAACTCGTTATCCAGCATCCCGTAATTGTGCTCCGCGTTTTTCGGGTCGAAACCGTCGTTGCGCAGATCGTACCAGGTGTAGCCGATCGCTCCCCGGCTCCAGGCGAACAGCAGCTTCTTGAACAGCGTATACGCCTGCTTCCGCTCCGTACCGCCGAGGGAATGAATGGCCGTCTCGTTCGCGTACCACGGCACGGTGATGCCGGCCCCGGCCCGCATCGGCAGGAATTTCTCATCGAGCAGCCGGACATAAGCCGGGAAGCTGCCGTGCTCATGATAGGCGTGGATATCATAAAACCCTTTCGCCTTCACCAGATTATCCCGCTGAAAATCCGGAGACTTCAGCCCCTGGTGCGGAGTCAGCGTGGCGTAGCCGCCGGTGAGCAGCTTCAACTCCGGGGAGACCTTCCGCGCCTCTTCGAAAGCGATCTTCTGAAGCTCGACGTACTCATCCAGGCTCATCCGGTTGAAACCGACCAGATCGGGTTCGTTCCAGACCTCCCAGAAACGGATTTTATCCCTGTAGCGTGCAAAGACGGTCGCCGCATAGTTGCGCCAGGCGGCGGAATCGGGCTTGCAGCGCGACCACTCCAGCCAGTTCTGCGCATTCTGCAGCTTCTCCGGCGCGGCCCAGCGGGCGGTGAACGCAAGCATCGCCTGCAGTTCGATTCCAACCTTGCCGTAGGCTTCGACAAGCGCATCCATCGGCGCGAAATTCCAGCGGTCTGCGGCCGGCTGAAGCGTGTACCACTCGACGGAGTCGCGGATCACCTTCGCGCCGCAAAGTGCGGCGGCAAGCACCTCCTTCTCCTGCTCGCCGGGGCTCCACCACTGCGTATGCGTGCAGATGCTGAACAGGAAACCGGGAGCGCGCCCTTCCGTCGGCCCGGCCGGTTCCAGGAGGGCGAACGAACGGCTCTTCTCCGCAGCCTGCCCCGGCGAACCGGCCTCACGGACCGTCGCGGTAACCTGCCAGTGGCCGAGCCGGTCCGGCCGGCGCCGCGGCTTGACGGTAAACGTGCGGCCCGGAGCGAGCGAAGCGGAAACCTCCTCGACAAACCGCGTCCCGTCGAAATGTTCATAAGCGAGCGTGACGGTGAAATCACCCGCTTTTTCGGAACGGTTCGTGAACTGCAGCGCCAGAGCGTCTTCGTTCCCTTTGCGAAGCACCCGCACCGGCGTATCGGTCACAATCCCGAAATCCAGCGCTTCAACCAGCGGCTGCACGGTGCGGAGCGAGGCGCTTTTCAGCCGGAGCGCACCGGGCCCGGACGCGGCGTTCCGGAAAAACAGCGTATCCATCCTGACCGGCAGAACCGCTTCGGCGAGCGTCTCGCCCAGATCGAGCACCAGCGGGGAGCCGTCCCGGTCCAACCGCGCCTCCGGAGAGACGAACTGCGTATTCTTCGCATCGCGGAGGACGGCGAAAGCCGTGATCTCCCCGCCGAGGTGTTCGGCATCGAAAATCAGGGAGACAGGCCGCCCCGGCAGATAGACAATCTCGTTCCGGCGCTCACCGAGGACAAGTTCGTTGCGGATGCCGTCGAGCAAAAGCCCGTTTTCCTCCAGAGTAATGGTACCGCTTCCGCCCCGGTGCCGGAAAAGTTCGTCCCGGTTGAGGCGATACAGCGGATAAACCGCCTTGTCGCCCGGCAGCTCCAGCACAGGCGGCGCTTCCACATCGACATCAAGTCCGAGGAGCGTCAGGTCGGAAGCAGGCGCACCGCCGGCGAAATCGAAGGCAAAGCCCAGAATGCGGCCCGGCATATCGAAGACGCGGTTGGCGTCTCCTCCCCAGGAGAGCTGGAACTCGTCCGGCTTCACCTCCCAGACCACCTCGAACTCGCCGCCTTCGGAGAGGTCGGCTTTGCTCATATACTGAAACACCTCATCATTGCGGTCAATCAGCCGCAACGACATGCTCCGAACCGGGGAACCGGCCGGGACACGGACTTTCGCAGCCGCACGCGCCGAACGGAAGCTCCCGAGCAGCAGCGGGCGCGGCAGCACGACTTCGGCATAACCCGGCTTCGCGGGATTGAACGGGAACCTGATTTCTCCGTTCTGCGCGGAACAGGCCACTTTTTCGCTGCCGCCCGGTTTCGGAATGATCAAAGTTCCGCCGTCGACGGGAACAGGCGCGGCCGGAAGAACGCAGCTTGCGCAGACCGCGACGAAAAGGGACAACTCCTTCAAACAATACATGGTTACCTCAAAAGAAACCTCAGAACTTATCAACGGATAAACCGGAATATTCCGGCTTGCAGCGTAAATTCATCCGTTCGTCCGTAAAAATCATCAATAGCTCCATGATCGCCGATTTTTTCAAACTTCACGGCTGAAATTTCGATGCTGCGCCACAACATTCCTGATTCGTCGGCAAGCTCCTGATTTTACTGCAGATGCCGCCGGAACATCCGGCGGCATCTGCAATCATCCTGTAAAAACATTCCGGCGGAATCCCGGAAAAACTTACCACAGCCCCCAATGCGCGATGGAGCCGAACAACGGGTCCATATTGCCGGGAGCGAAATAAGAGACATCGATCCTCTTGACGTGCATGCCGAAGAAGAGCGCATTCCTGGAACCGTCCCCATGACCGTACTCAGCTTTGAACCCCCAGTACGGAACGGACTGGCCGCCGCTATACTGATTGGCATCATGATCCGGGTCCGTGTGCGGAACGATGCGATCCGCCAGCAGCACGAATCCGGTGCTGTAGGTCTTGATATTGGACTGATACGGCTTGACCCGGTCCAGCCGGAATGCCTGATTGGCGGCAAGCGTCCTGCCGGAACCATCATACGCATAAGGGACTTTCCCATCGCTCTGGCTGCCGGCGTTGAAAGCGTAGCTGACTCGGGTCTTCTTGCTGCCGACCAGGTCATATTTATCGGTGGGACAGGTCAGGTACTTCGCAACGAGATTCCAGCGGTTGGAGTGCGCGCCATCTCCGCCGAGGGCGGACACGACGAATTCATCCCAGGAATCCGGAGTGCTTTGTGCGGCATCGGTCGCACCCTTGCGCGGCGGAAACCATTCGCCGTTGCAGTAAAAAGTAATTCCGGTGCCGATCTGTTTGAGATTGTTGACGCAACCGGTCGACTGCGCCCTGCTCCTCGCCTTGCTGAGCGCGGGCAGCAGCATCGAGGCGAGAATCGCGATGATTGCGATAACCACCAGGAGCTCAATCAGGGTAAACGACTTGCTTCTCATTTTATCATATCCTTTCGTTGGGTGTGAGTTTTCTTACGGAATCCCGTTCGACGAGCTTCATCGGAACCTCGGTCTGGAAACAGGCGGCCTGCCGGTCCAGAATCGAGGCAAGCCCGGAGAACACCGCCTCGACCTCCGCGCCGAGATCGACGCAGACAGCGGTCAGGGCCGGGTGATAAAATTTGCCGATCAGTTCGGTCGAATGCGCGATGATGCTGATGTCGCGCGGCAGCTCGTAGCCGAATTCGCGCAGCGCGGTCATGATTCCGGGAACGGCCTCCCCGGTCACTGCATAGACCGCCGTGAAATCGGCGATGCCGCCGTGCTCCTTCAGATACTGCTTCATGCCGAGATATGCCTTGTATTGTGCATATTCGCCGCTGACGGTCATGCAGTCGATCTTGACCAGCCGGATGCCGAGCAGTTCCGCGGAGCAGGCGAAGGATGAAATCCGTTTCTCAGGCAGCAGCGTATGCGGTTCGCTCTGCACAACCGCGATTTTCCGGTGGCCGCACCGGTAGAAATGATGGCATGCGAGAGTCGCTCCGTTGGCATCGGCGGAGCGGACGCTGCTGATCTCAAAGCTGCCGGTATCGGCATTCAGCAGAACCACCGGAATGGAGAGAGAGGCGAGCCACTGCATATCCGCCCTGGAAACATTCGGGCTCGGCATCCGGATGATCGCGGCGTCGTAGCCGTCAACCGAAAGAGAGGAAACCTTTCCGTCCTCCGGCGCCAGCATCACGCTGCACAGTTTCCAGCCTTCGTGCGTTTCCGCGTAGGAGCCGGCCATGCGGTTCCATTCGAGCGTCATCTCGCTCGGCCAGTCCGGCACGGCGAAAAGGACCTTGTGCGCGTTCGGGCGACGGGTCACGCGACTGAAGATTCCGACCTGCGGAATCCGGTCGATCAACCGGTTCGCCTCGAGCCGGTCGAGCACCTCATCCAGCACGCCGCGGTGGCATTTGAACTTATCCATCAGCTTCCGGGTCGAAAAAAACTTCGTCCCGGACGGGAAATTGTCAAGCTCCCGATCCAGCGTCTGATACAACTTCTCTATTTGCGGTTCAAGTTTCATTCGTCAGCTTTCCCGATTGCATTTCACAGATATTATACCAGAAATGCGCAGTTTTCGCAACAACTGCGCGTAATTTTCATTTAAAATATTTCTGCGCAAAAAACGACGGAAGAGCGGCGAAAAACGGGGAGAGAAAGAAAAGCCGGACATGGAATCCGGCGGACGTTGATCCGCTCCGGATTCCATGCGCGCGGAGAAATTGCAGGAGTGCTCCCCGCAGGCCGGTCAGCCCTGCTTCGCGGCTCCGGCCGCCCCGGACGGTGCCGGCGGCGGAAGCAGCTGAATCGAACCGGTCAGGTTGCTGGTCACCGTGGTGAAGGCGAGCGAGAGCCCGGCTTCGGTGAACTTGCGGACGATCGCAAGGTTCACCTCGGTGCGCAGCTGCTCCTCCACCACGTAGCTCGTGGTCTTGAGCCACATGATGATCCGGATATTCAGGGCGGAGCTGCCGAGCGCCTCGAAAAAAATCCGCGGCTTGTATGCGGGCGCATCCTGTCCCTTGAAGTTGTCGGCGATGCCGTGCAGCAGCTGCATCGCCTGCTCCATCTGGTCGGCGGTGGTGCCGTAAACGAGCCCGAGCACGAACGAATAGCGGATCACGCCGCAGTTGCTGATGTTTTCGACCGGAACCTCGGCGATCCGGCTGTTCGGAATGCTGAACAGACTCTCGTTCGCAGTCAGAATCCGTGTGCTGCGCATGCCGACCGTCTGCACGATGCCGTCGACTTCACCGATCTGGACCCGGTCGCCGATCCGGAACGGCCGGTCGAGAATGATGACCAGCGTACCGAAAAAGTTCGACAGCGTCTCACGCGAAGCGAACGCCACCGCCAATCCGGCCACCCCCGCGCCGGCCAGCAGCGTCGTGATGTTCAGCTGAAAGATGCTCTGGCCGATGAAGAACACGGTCACCACTGCAAGCGTGATCTTCAGCAGCTTCCGGGTGATGTCGATCATCAATGCGTCGAGATTGTTGTCCGGCCGCTTTGCGAAGGCGCGCATTTTGAGGTCGAAGAGCGTGATGAGCTGAAATCCGGCCCAGGCCGCCAGCAGCGTCAGCCAGGTGAAGAAAAGCCGCGCATCGAGCGGATAGAGCTCCGGCAGCGAATGCAGCACCGGCAGCAGGAACAGGAAAATCACGCCCGAAACCACCATAAGAATCAGCGGCCCCGAAAGCGCAGCGATAAACTGCCAGCGCATTTTGCGCTTCTGCGCGTCGTTGTACGAGATCAGCCGCCGGATGCCGAAGGCCAGCCCGGCGCCGATCAGGATCGAAATCCCCGACGCGATGAGGAAAGTCAGAAGCGCGTCCTTCTCCCGGTCGAGCCACCTGCGCATCTTCGCAAACCGCTCGTGCATATTCTCGGCGATCTTCTCCTCGTTCAGGACCGGCAGCGCCTCCTGGCCGGAGAGAATCCGGTCGATATCCGACACCGTCTGATCCTTTTTCTCCGGGGTCTCCGGCTTGCGGACCTCGGTTTTTCCGGACTCCGCGCCCGCATCGCCGAGCAGCTCGGCGGTTTCGACACCCGACGCAAGAAAAACGGCAAAACAAAGCAGAAATGCAGAAACAGCTCTCCGTAACATAAAATACCTCCATTCCGTAACATACAGCACGGAACGGAGGTTGTCAAGGCCGCGCGCCTCCCGCCGGACGCAATCCGGGAAAATCTCTCCGGACTTCTCCCCCGGTCCTGTTTCCTGCGGCGTCACGGGAGACAAGAGGCATCCGTCAAAAAGATAGGAAACAGGGGAAACACCGCATTCCGGACGCACAGGATTTGCATTGCGCGAGTTCCGGCGCTATGTTGTAACGGCAACCAACAGAAGGAATCCATAACGATGATACAGCTGCCGATCGCACTTCAGGCGTACTCGCTGCGCCGCATCTACGAGGACAATCCGCTTCGGGCGTTGAAGCTCATCCGGGAAGCCGGTTATGACGGAGTCGAACTCTACGGCACCCACTTCCAGACGGAACTCTATCCGGCGCTGCTGCGCGAAGCGGGGCTGGTCTGCGCCGGGTGGCACACCGGAATCGACGCGCTCGAGCAGGATTTCGACAACACGCTGCGCCGCAACCTCGCGGTCGGCAATCACAGCATCGCGGTACCGTGGTTCAACGCGGATTCCGCCGCCGGGTGGAAGGCGTTCGCTGAGCGGCTGAATGCGGCTGCTGAAAAACTGTCGCGCTACGGCATCCGCCTCGGCTACCATAACCATGCCCATGAGTTCCAGCCGGTCGATGGAGAAACTCCGTGGAGCATCGTGGCGGAGAATACGGAGGGCCCGGTATTCCTCCAGCTTGACACCGGCAACGCGGCCGAAGGCGGCGCCGACCCGCTGGCGGAGCTTGAGAAATATCCGCACCGCGCCCGCACCGTCCACCTGAAGCCCTACTCGAAGAGCGCCGGTTTCGCGCCTGCCGTCGGCGAAGACGACCTGCCGTGGGAGGCGATGCTCGAGAGCTGCGAACAACGCGGCGCAACCGAATGGCTCATCGTCGAATATGAGGAAGAGAAGGACCCGGTGTCCGCCGTGCAGCGGTCGCTCTCCTTCCTGCGCAAACTTCGTCCGCGCGACTGATGTTTTCGCACTCCGCCGCGTTTGCAGCGGCGGAGTGCGAACGGTTGCCGGACAGGACAACCGTAAATTTCAACTTTCCTTTCCCTTCCGGCTGATACGAATATCCCTCCCGAGCGCACTTTTTATTTCAGCCGCGTAAAACAGCATGATTCCGCGGACCGCGCGCTCCCATCGAATCCGACTTGCCTCGTCTCCACATTGCGGCGGCCGAGCCTCCGGATTTTTTCCCGCCGCTCAATGCATATCTTATGCACAGGAGAAAAAAACACCCCTTCCGCCGGACATGCCGGAGCGGAAGGGGCGGAGGGGATGCGGGAAGTTACAGCATAACGCCCCAGCCGAATTCGTCCGGATTCTTCGAGCGGCCGATGCCGCCCATCCATTCGATCCAGCGCACGCGTCCCTGTCCGTCGTTCTCGTTGACGAGGAACGAGAAGCGGAACAGCGTACCGGGCTTGTCGCTGATTTTGAGCTTCGCGAGCGGGAGCGTGATATCATAGACCGTCACATTCCCCTGCCGCGTCACTTTCGCCGGAACGTCCCACGCGCCGCGCAGCGACGGATCGGGCGAAATCTGCGCATAGACCTCGCCCTTGCCGTTCCTGCCGGCGAGCGCCAGTTCGGTGAACGCGCCGTCGAGAGACTGGAAACCGATCTGGATGCTGTCATCGAGCCACGTTTCCGCCGGCTTCGCATTCATGACATGGCGGTCGTCGGCAACCCGGATGTTCAGCTTCAGATCGCTGCCGACACGGGTCATCGCGAAGTCGCAGGAGAGATCCTCCGGCCCCTTCCAGCGCGGGATCGCCGGGTCGAAGCTCAGCTCATGCACCCGGTCAAGCGTATTGAGCACGATATGCGCGGCGGCTTTCGTTCCGGCCGCAACCGGATAGCCGACATTGACCGCCAGCGGCACCGTCAGCCGCAGCGTCTCTTTGCCGGCGGTCAGCACAACCGTCCGTTCGGCGGAGAAGATGCCGTTGGGCTGGTCGGCCGGAACCGCGACCGGCACCGGGATCTCACGCGATTCACCGGCCTTCACTTCGATCGGCGAAGCACCGCCGACCGTGACCGTGGCCGCGACGGAGAACGGATTCCGGACCATCAGCGGCAGATTCACCGTGCGCCCGGCACTCGTGCCGGTCACCTGCTTCTGTTCGGCGACGGCGGACGCGATCCGGAACGCTCCCTGCGGATAACTGACGTAAACCGGCCCGTCGACCGGAATCGCGGCATAACCGTGGCCGGCCTCGACCGGAAGCACGGCGCCGAACAACCCGGCCGCCTTGACCTCGCCTTCCCCCTCGAGCGGCAACACCTGGCGGGTGCCTCCGACCTTCGGCCAGATCGCAAGCACTTCCCGCTTCTCGCGGTCGTTCACGAAACGGTAGACCTCAAGCGCGCCGGTGCCGGACAGCAGTTCGCCGCGGCCGGTGTTGCCGAGCTGGCGGATCAGTTCATTGTAGGCGATGAACGACGGCTTCGGGCGGTTGTCGCTCGTCACAAGGCCGAAAGAGTCGTCCGCCTCGAAATCCATATCCCAGTAATCCTGCAGCGTGAACCAGGCATAGAATTCGGTATTGCGGCTCTTGGCGTAAACGATCTTCTTGACCAGCGTGACCGCGTGGCGCTTGATCGTATCGACCGTATAGCCGCTGCGGTCGCCGGTTTCGGTGTTGCAGACCGGCAGGTCGATACCGCCCTCTTCGAGCCATTTCTCGAGCAGTTCCTGCCGTTCGGAGTAATCCCTGAGGCTGCCGTGGGCATGGAAGCAGGCGACATCATAGAGTCCTTTCCCCTTCCAGTACATGTCGCGCGAGAAGTTCTTCTTCTCCTTCGGGTGGATGACCGTCACGCCGCCGGTCGCGATCTTGAGCTTCGGCGCATTCGCCTGCTGCGAGGCGCGCACGATTTTCAGCGCATCGAGGTACTGGTCGAGGGTTCCGACCATGAAGCCGATGTCCGGCTCGTTCCAGAATTCGAGATACTGGACATTCGGATATTTCGCAAGGCAGCGGAACACTTTGTCCATGTGGCCGCGGAACGCGTCCGGCTTCGTCGGCATGCCGCGCCAGAGCGGCTTCTCCTGCGTATAATCGGGAACGCCCTCGGTGTAGGAGGCGCAGGCGATCATCCCGGCGTCGCGATTCCCCTTCAGGACCTTTTCGTAGCCCTCGAAGTTCGTGGTTTTGCCGTTGTCGAGACGGTTGCCGGTAATGCCGAGACGTTCGATGTCGAAGCCGGCCATCTTCATCCACTCATAATGCAGCTCGTTCTCCGCCTCGCCGTTCCAGATCGAGGTATCCTGGACGCCGAACCACATCGGATGGTCGTTCTTCCGGCCGTTGTTCGGATGGAACACCGCAATCCAGTCGGTGTAATCGCTCTTGATTTTCCCGGAAGTGAATTCGAGCGAGGCGTTATAGCTGCCGATTCCGAGCGGCGGCAGTGCGACGTCGAGCACCGTGCTGCCGTACGGTTTGAGCGACACCGGGAACGAGCGGTTCAGCAGCTCCTTCCCGTCCCAGTCGAACAGCCGGTAGACGACCTTGCCCTCCAGCGCCTTCGCCGAAGCGCTGCGGAAACGGTAGGACGCCTTGCCCGGCTTGCCCGGCTCGGTCGCCAGAGAGGAGACGACGGGACGGATCGAAACCGTACGGCGGCGGCTCACATCGCCGGTCAGCGCGAAATCGTCAACCAGGACATAGTTGCTGCCGGAGACGCCCTTCGCCTCGAAATGGATCTTGTAAAGTTTGAAGGGGCCGGTGAAGCCCTCCGCCGCCTTGCCGACTTCCGCGCGACAGCGCCGCCACCCCTCGCCGGAAAACTCCGCCGGGGAGGTCATGAACCGCTTGCCCTGCGAATCCTCAAGCGTGAAGCGCAGAGAACCGGAAATCCCGCGCGGATTGATATCGAACTCGACTCCGTCGGCAAACACCTCCGGCTGACCGGCCTTGGCGCGGAGGAAATCAACCTGCCCGGCCTTGGACGCATCCGCGAAGTGAAACAGGAGCTTCCCGGCATAACCGTCGTCGCGCGAGGCGTCCGGCGTCGCACCGAGATAGACGTCGGCGCCGAACCATTTGCCCGGCGTCGTGTTGCGGACCGGATTGCTCCGCCAGGTGCCGACATCGGAAAAATCCTCTATCAGCAGCCGTTCGGCCGCACCGAGCGTCAGACCAAGGCCGCAGAGCGCGGCCGGAATCCATGCATGCTTCATTTTCCCTCCAACGGTTCAATTTCATCGATCCACTCCGCCGAGAGCGGCGTGTTGTAAACCCGGATCTCATCGATCTGCATCTGCTGCGCCGAACTCGCCTTCAGCCGGCCGATCATGAGGCTCTGGAACGCATCAAGTTTCGTCATCGGGGAGTGGCGATCCGCCGTCTTGCCGTCCACGAAGAGAGTGACCTTTTTGGTCTTGCCGTTGAAGACGATCGCCACGTTCGCATATTCCCCGACCTTGACCGGCAGGTGGCCGGAGGCCATGCCGGTTTCGAGCTTTCCCGGCCCCTTGGCGCGGGAGCCGAGCCCTTCCGAGGCGAAAAACGGCGTCAGGACCAGTTGCGCCCAGTCGCCCGGCGCGACCGCATTCACGAGCCCGAAGCTGAAGAACGGCCCGCCCGCAGGCGCATTCAGATATTTGATCCGGCACCAGATCGTGCCGCCGTCGGCCAGGACGCCGAACTTCTCCGACGCGGAATTGACCGCATCGGAAAACAGGATCACACCGCCGCCGAGCGTCACCGAACCATCCGCATTGACCTTGAACTTCGAATCGCTGCCGATCGCGCTGCGTTTCATGGTCAGGCCGCCGACGTCGTCGGTCAGCGCCTTCGCCTCGTTCGAATTGTCGTTGAAACTCCAGCGGGCCAGCAGCCCCTGGGTGAAGTCCGCCTGCGCCGAAGAGATCCCCAGCGCGAGCGCCGCCGCAATCATTCCGATTTTGTTCATACCATCTTCCTTCTTACTTGATCACCAGGAAATAATCCACACCGTTAAACGGGACGCTCGTCACGTGCATGTCGGCCGCAAGGACATTGTCCTTGCCGGAGTGTCGAATCGGGGAAACCTTTTCCGAACCGAGGGAGCCGATGTTGTACAGATAATCCGAATTCGGCACCGCCGCTTCGTCGTAACCGGCGTCGATCGCCAGCAGCGTCCGGGACAAGCCGTATTTCCGATAGTTTCCGAAATTCTTTGTCGGAATGCTCGACAGTTTCACGCCGTCGGAACGGAACTGATCCTTGTCGAACGTGTTGGTCCGGTAAGAGACGATATTCTTCTGGTTCGACGGACAAAACATGACACTGCCCGGATTCTTCCCGTAAATGATGTTGTTGTAGTTGCCGACGCCGACCCGGCCGTTATAGCCGATATAGTCGCGCAGCCGATACTGCCAGCAGTTTTCCGGCCACGGAGTTGAACCGGTCGCCCGGCCGACGGCGATGTAATCGTCGAAATCCCCTGCGTACTGCGACTGGGCAAGGCCGATCTGTTTGAGGTTGTTCACGCAGGACGTGCCGCGGGCGCGCTCCCGGGCCTGATTCAGCGCCGGCAGCAGCATCGAGGCCAGAATCGCGATGATCGCAATCACGACCAGGAGCTCGATCAGGGTAAAACACTTTTTCATTTCTTGAATTCTCCTTAATTGATAACCAGGAAATAATCCACACCGTTAAACGGGACGCTCGTCACGTGCATATCGGCCGCGAGGACATTATCCTTGCCGGAGTGTCGAATCGGGGAAATCTTTTCCGAACCGAGGGAGCCGATGTTGTACAGATAATCCGAATTCGGCACCGCGGCCTCGTCATAACCGGCATCGATCGCCAGCAGCGTCCGGGACAAGCCGTATTTCCGGTAATGGCCGGAGTTCTTCGTCAGAATGCTCGACAGCTTCACGCCGTCGGAACGGAACTGGTTCTTGTCGAACGTATTGGTCCGGTAAGAGACGATGTTCTTCTGATTCGACGGACAAAACATGACGCAACCCGGATTCTTCCCGTAAATGATGTTGTTGTAGTTGCCGACCCCGACCCGGCCGTTATAGCCGATATAGCTGCGCAGCCGGTACTGCCAGCAGTTTTCCGGCCAGGGGACATCACCGGTCGCCCGGCCGACGGCGATATAGTCATCGCTGTCTCCGGCATACTGCGACTGGGCGAGGCCGATCTGTTTGAGGTTGTTCATGCAGGACGTGCCGCGAGCGCGCTCCCGGGCCTGATTCAGCGCCGGCAGCAGCATCGAGGCCAGAATCGCGATGATCGCGATCACGACCAGGAGTTCAATCAGCGTAAAATATTTTTTCATTATTTGCCTCCCGCAAATGTTTGGATGATCGATTCACCTTCATGAATTTCCGTATGTTTCAACCGAAATGTCAATACTTCGCTCCGGGTTGCCCCGGGGCAGTACTCGGCGATAATGTCGCGGATCGTCTCCTCGACGCCGACGTTCATGACCGTCGCCAGCGCGGGAGTCATCAGCATGGCCTTCTCCTGATCGCCGAACGCGAAAACCGAAATGTCCCTGCCCGGAACGAGTCCGTGCTCGAAACAGGCGCGGTAGAACCCGCTCGCCAGCGTCGGGTTGAAGCAGAAAACCGCCTCCCCGAACTCTTCCGCCGCGAACTTCCGGCGGCAGAAATCGGCCGCCCGCGCGTCGTCCGGCACAAACGGCTGATGCTTCATCTCATGAAAACGCCCTTCAATGCCGTGCCGCTCAAGCCAGTTGCGCCAGATCCGGTAACGGTCGCCGGCTCCGGCGCGGATGTCGGTGTCGCGCCCGAATGCGTCGATCCGGCGGTGTCCGCGCTCGACGAGAAGCTCCAGAAACCGTTCGATGTAAACCGGATCGGCGCCCAGAAGCGAGCGGATGCCGTACATGCTCATATCCCGGAACATCACGACGACCCGGTCGTTCTCCCTCGAAACCAGCTCGAGCAGCCGCGAATCCTCGCGGTCCGGCAGCGACAGGAAGATCACGTCGTACTCGTTCTCGTTGATCGCTTCGGAGATGTTCGGGTCCGTATCACTGGCATAAGCGATGAAGCGGACCTGCCCGCCGAGCGCCTCCGTGCTGTTGCGGACCGCACGGTGCCACTCGGTGAACGCCCAGAGCGGCGTGACCATGGCCACCAGCGGCCGCGCCGCCCGCGTCCGGTTCCAGCCGGCCTCCTTGAGCGTCTTGACCGCATGCCGCGCCGTCAGGTAGCTGACGCCCATATCGGCAGCCAGCTTCCGCAGCGGCGGCAGCTTCCCGGCCGGATACTCGCCGCGGGCCAGCCGGCTCCGCAGCAGCTCGGCGATTTCAAGATATTTCGGCATATGCAGTCCCTTGCGATATATAAATCAAATCAGATATATATCATTTTCGATATATATTATACTCGATTCCATATTCAAAAACAAGAGGACAATCAAAAAAAGATCGATTTTTCACCAAACCGGGTTGCACGGCCGTAAAAGCGGAGTATTTTTCCCTGAACGGAACCATTCTTCAAGGAGAACGCGATTCATTATGAGAAACCGAAGCGAATGTTTCAATGCGAACTGGAAATTCTGCGCCGGGAACGTGCCGCGGTTCGAGGAACCCGGTCTCGACGACACCGGCTGGACGGCAGTGAACCTGCCGCACGACTGGAGCATCGGCCAGCCGTTCGACCCCACGCTGCCGCACGGCTCGCAGCACGCCTACCTGCCGAACGGAGTCGTCAACTACCGCAAGCGCTTCCGGGCCGAATGCGGAAGCGGCGAGCGGCTTTTGCTCGATTTCGACGGAGTCTACCGCTCCGCCGACCTCTTTGTGAACGGTCGGCACATCCTCAAGCACTTCAACGGCTATACCGGCTTCGAAGCCGACATCACCGATGCACTCGTGCCGGGAGAAAACCTTGTCGCGGTACGTGCCGACAACTCGATCGAGCAGACCTCGCGCTGGTACACCGGCAGCGGCATCAACCGCAGCGTCCGCCTGCGGCGGATCGGACCGCTGCACTTTCTGCGCCACGGACTCGTCATCGACGCAAAGATCGACGGCCATGTCCGGATCGCGGCGGAGTGTTCGCTCCCCGGGAACGTGCTTTTCACGATTCACGACCCGTCCGGAAAAAGGACTGCCGCGCACCACGGCCCCGCAGCCGCCTTCACGGTCGGAAACCCGCAGCTCTGGTCTCCTGACACGCCGAATCTCTACACCTGCACAGCCCAGCTCTTCGACGAGACCGGCGCGGAGGTCGACCGGATCACTGCGAAATTCGGCTTCCGTTCGGTTGAATTCGACCCGGAGCACGGCTTCGTCCTGAACGGAAAAAAGCTCCTGCTGCGCGGCGTCAACATCCACGAGGATCTCTGCGGCATCGGGACGGCCGTCTTCCGCGACGGAGTCGCGCGGAGATACCGCATCCTGAAATCGCTCGGAGTGAACGCGGTCCGGCTCGCACACCACCCTTATGCGCCGGAATACCTCGAACTGGCCGACGAAATGGGCCTGCTGATCTTCGACGAGGCGTTCGACAAGTGGACCGGCCAGTATTACGGATACCAGGTCGCCTTCGAGGATCACTGGCGCGGCGATGTGGCCGAATTCGTGCGGCGCGACCGCAACCATCCGTCGGTCTTTCTGTGGAGCGTCGGCAACGAAGTCGTCGATCAGCAGCTCGACGGGCAGGACGGTTACGGCGTCGACCGGCTCATCGTCATGCGCGACTTCGTCCACAAGCTCGACCCGACCCGCAAGGTCACCTGCGCGCTCTATCCGTCGCGCCGCAGCGGCGTCAAGTGGGATCACCCCGATTTCCGCGAAAAAGCCGACATCCACCAGATGGCGCACCATATGGATGTGGTCGCGGCCAACTACATGGGCGAATATTTCGCGCGCGACCACGTCAAATATCCGCAGATGACCTTCCTGGTCAGCGAGGCGACGACGAACCGCGGCGTCGGCAGCTGGTTCGATTTCGACCACGAGCTCGGCGGCGGCAGCTTCTACTGGGGCGGCTTCGACTACCTCGGCGAAGCGCGCTGGCCGCACAAAAACTGGTACAGCGGGCTCATCGACCGGGCCGGCTATCCGAAAAGCATCGCCTATCAGGCGCAGATCGCCTGGGACCCGGCGCCGCGTATCCATATCGCCGTCCACGCCGATGAAAAAGCCGAAGTGCGGAACTGGAACGACGTGCAGCTCGAATGGGAGAACATGCGCTCCCACTGGAACTGGAAGGAAGGCGAGACCGTGCGGGTCGCGGTCTACACGAACTGCGAACGTGTCGTTCTGCTGCTGAACGGCCGGCCCGTCGGCTCGAAGGTGCGGAGCGAAAGCGACTGCTGCCGCATCCCGTTCGAGTTCGCCTATGCGCCGGGCGAGCTGACTGCCAACGGCTACAACGGCGACAAGCTTGCCGCGACCGGAACGCTGGCCACAGCCGGGAAACCGGTCGAGCTCCGGCTCCGCGCCGAGCGGACCGCCATCGCGCCGGACGGACTCGGCCATGTCGAGATCGCCCTTTTCGACGCGGCCGGAACACGCTGCGCGGTGACTGACGCGGTCGTCCATCTGCGCGTATCGGGAGACGGAAGCCTGTTCGGCGTTTCGAACGGCGACACGACCAGTCCCCAGCCGTTCAAGAGCAATGCGGTACGCCTTTTTGAAGGACGGGCGCTGGCCGTTGTCCGGGCCGGACTCCGTCCCGGCGAATGCCGTCTGCGTGCCGTCTGTGAAATCGACGGCGCGGAACTCGCATCGGAACTCGCGTTTTCCGTGGGATAAAAGCCGTCGGCACGCATATCGGGAATGTGTATGAAGACCGCGCTCCGGAAGGAGCGCGCAAACCCGTCGGCGACCATACGACTTCGCATTTTTCAGAATACCGGCGGCTCCGGTCAATCAAGCGCGTGTCGAAGCTGCGTTGCGGATTTTTACGCAAGGGCTTCGCACGGGCCCGCTTGAGGCGCTGCCTCCAACTCCGCAGGCCCTGACCCCGGTCACTTCGCTCCCCTTACGGCCGGCGGCTCTCTTCGCCCGGTCACACTCCCCCTGCGGTTCCGCAACTTACTCCTTTTCCGGCTTTTTCCTTCCGAACTCGATCAGGTGCTGGACAACCGCGTAGAACATCGGCACAAGCAGCGTTCCGCCGATCGCCGCAACGATCATTCCGCCGAAAACCGCTGTGCCGAGCGAGATCCGGCTCGCCGCTCCCGCACCGGTCGCAATCACCAGCGGCAGCACGCCGAGAATGAACGAAATCGCCGTCATCAGCACGGCGCGGAAACGCAGCTTCGCCGCTTCGACCGCCGCGTCGAAAATCGATTTCCCCTGTTCGTGACTGACCTTCGCAAACTCCACAATCAGAATCGCTGTTTTGCAGGCAAGCCCGAACAGCAGCACGAAGCCGACCTGCGTGTAGATGTTGTTTTCAACGTGCATGACCCAGAGGAACAGCAGCGAACCGAAAAATGCGATCGGCACCGACAGCAGCACCGCAATCGGAATCATCCAGCTCTCGTACTGCGCCACCAGAAACAGATACATGAAAAGCAGCGCGAGCGAGAAGATGATCATAGTCATATTCAGCGACAAACCGCCGCCGAGCTCGACAGGCTTGTTCGCGGCTTTCTCCTGATAGGACATATCGGTCCAGTCGAACTTCATCCCGTCCGGCAGCAGCTGCCGTGCAAGCTCCTCCATCGCCGCCATCGCCTGCCCCGAGCTGTAGCCGGGCGCATTCGAACCGTTGATCGTCGCCGAGGAGTACATGTTGTAGCGGTTCAGGTACTGCGGGGAGAGCTTCTGCTCGACTTCGACGAGCGTTCCGAGCGGGACCATGTCTCCTTTGTCGTTGCGCACGAAGATATTGCGCACATCAGGAACGCTGCGGCGCGCATCGGCCGCAGCCTGGATCTCGACCTTGTAAACCTTGCCGAACTTGTTGAAGTCGTTCACATAGGTATAGCCGGTCAGCCCCTGCAGCGCCGTATTGATGCTCGAAATCGATACTCCGAGCTTCAGCGCCTTCTCACGGTCGATATTCAGGAACACCTGCGGAACCTGCGCCCGGAAGGTCGAATAAGCGGACCCGATCGCCGGATGTTTGCGGGCCGCTTCGCAAAGCTCGTTGACCGCCGCCTCAAGCCGCTCCGGATAGGTTCCCGAAGTATCCTCGACCACGAACGAAAACCCGCCCGTGGTGCCGATTCCCTGGATCGTCGGCATACCGAACACCTGCACGATCGCGCCGGGATCGCGGCCGAAAATCGCCATGAGCTTCCGCTGGATCGCATCCTGCGACAGCTCCGGCGACTTGCGCTCCTTCCACGGCTTCAGAGAAACGAGGATCATCGCATTGTTCGACGCCTGCGCGCTCGTGAGGATGCTGTACCCCGAAACCCCGATCACGTCGACGACGCCGTCGACCTTGCGCGCCTCTTCGACCAGCCGGTCGGTAAACGCCTGGGTGCGGTCGAGCGACGCCGCGTCCGGCAGCTGGATATTCACGAACAGCTTGCCCTGGTCCTCGTTCGGGATGAAGCCGGTCGGCAGATTCATATAGAACCAGTAACAGCCGAAGACGATCGCGCCGAACAGCACCAGCGCGAACAAAGCGCGCCGGACGATGACCTTCACCAGATGCACATAACCGTCGGTCACCTTCTCGAAGCCGTCGTTGAACCAGCGGAACAGAAAGAACTTCTTCCGGTTTTTGTCGACCGGCTTCAGCAGGATCGAGCAGAGCGCCGGACTCAGGGTCAGCGCGTTGATGCTCGAAATCAATACCGAAACCGCGATGGTGATGCCGAACTGCCGGTACATTTCACCCGTAATTCCGGGCAGGAAGCAGATCGGGATGAACATCGCCAGCAATACCGCGGTCGTCGCCACGACCGGCCCGGTCACCTCCTCCATCGATTTGACCGCGGCCTGTTTCGGATCGAGATGCTCCTCGTCCATCAGGCGGCTGACGTTCTCGATGACCACGATCGCGTCGTCCACCACGATGCCGATCGCGAGAATCAGCCCGAAAAGCGTGATCAGGTTGATCGTGTAGCCGATCGCCAGCAGCACAGCGAACGTGCCGATCAGCGACACCGGAATCGCCAGCGTCGGCACGATCGTCGAACGCCAGTCCTGCAGAAACAGATAGGTGATCGCGATCACGAGGAATACCGCGATCACGAGCGTCATGACCACCTCGTCGATCGACGCGGTGATGAAGGCGGTCGTGTCGAACGGAATCCCGTAATCCACCCCCTCGGGGAAGTAGGCTTTGAGCTCTTCAAGCCGCTCCGCGCACGCCTGCCTGATCTGGATGCCGTTCGCCTCGTTGAGCTGGTAGATCGCCATCAGCGCGGCCGGGCGGCCGTTGTAGCTGCCGCTCGATGCGTAGTTTTCGGCGCCGAGTTCGACCCGCGCGATGTCCTTCATCTTGACCTGGGCCCCGTCCGGCGTCGAACGCACGACGATATTTTCGAACTGGGAAACTTCGGCCATGCGTCCCTGCGTCTGCAGCGCGTAGCGGAAGATTCCATGCCCGCCGGTCGGCGCTTCGCCGAGCGCCCCGGCCGAAACCTGGACATTCTGCTGGTTCAGCGCGCCGGTGACCTCGTCAACGGTCATGTTCATGCTGGCCATTTTCGCCGGATCGAGCCAGATGCGCATCGAATACTTGTGTTCGCCGAGCATCTGAACTTCGCCGACGCCCGGAATGCGGGCCAGCTCGTCCTTCAGATAGATGCTCGCATAATTGCTGAGAAAGAGATCGTCGTATTTGCCGTCCGGCGAATAGACTGCGATGACCAGCAGCATGCTCGGCGACTTCTCCTTGACGATCACGCTCTGGCGGCGCACCTCTTCCGGCAGCTGCGCGGAGGCCCAGTTGACCCGGTTCTGCGTGTTGACCGTATTCGAATCCCCGTCGGTGCCGATGTCGAAGGTGACGGTGATCGTGGCCGCGCCGGTGTCGGTCGCGGTGCTCGACATATAGATCATCCGCTTGACGCCGTTGACCTGCGCCTCGATCGGCTGGATCACGGTCTCCTGCACGGTTTTCGCGTCCGCGCCCGGATAGGTGGCCGAAATCGACACCTGTCCCGGCGTGATGTCCGGATACTGGGTGACCGGCAGCGTGAAGAGCGCCACGATTCCGGCCAGCGTGATCACGATCGAGATCACAAATGCGAACCGCGGGCGGTCGATGAAAAATTTACTGATCATTTCGCGGCCCCCGGTCCGGAGGGAGTCGCGCCGGCGTCATCCTCCTCGATCGCCTCCCCGACCGGAGCGAGCGTGTTGCCGAGCGGCGACGGAACATCCTGGCTGACCGCCTTCGGCGTATCCAGCTTCAGCGCGGCTTCGGCGGTCAGCGGAATCTGCGCGGCCAGCGCCGGATCCGTCTCCGGAAGCGCCGGGCTGCCGGGACGCACTTTCTGGATCCCCTCGACGATCACCCGCTCCCCGGCTTTCAGTCCGGATTTCACGATGATGTTCCGGCTGTCGCGGTAACCGAGCTCAAGGTCGCGCCTCGCCACCCGTCCGTCCGGCTCGACGACGTAGACATAATCGCCCGCCTGGTCCGACATCAGGGCGACCAGCGGAATCAAAAGCGACTTGTGCGGATCGGCCGGCCCGATGTTGACCCGCACGAACATGCCGGCCATGAGCTGACGCTTCGGATTCGGGAACACCGCCTGAAGCTGGAAAGTACCCGTATTCGTGTTGACCCGGTTGCTCCAGTAGGCAATCTCCCCCGGTTCGCTGTACTCGGAACCATCCTGCAGGAAGAGCCGCACGCGCACCTTCGGCGCCTCGGCGCCCTTCCGCAGCTTCAGCAGTTTGATGAGTTCGAACTCCGTGATGACGAATTCGACCCGGACCGGGTCGACTTTCACCACAGTCGCCAGCGTGCCGGAGTTCTGGTCGACCAGATTGCCGACGCTGTAAGTGTTCAGGCCGATCTGGCCGTCGAACGGAGAGTAGATCTTCGTGTAGGAGAGATTCTGCCTGGCCAGCGCGAGGTTCGCCTCCGCGCTCTTGACCTCGGCGTCGGCCTCCTGCTTGTTCGCCGCGGCGTTGTCGAAAGCTCTTTTGCTGGTTGCATCCTGCCCGACGAGAGTCTTCTGCCGCTCATACTCGATATCCGCATTGGTCAGGTTCGCTTTCGCCTTCTCAAGGTCGGCTTCGGCCGCCTTGACCTTCGCCTCGTAGATCTGCGGCTCGATTTCGTAAAGAAGCTGTCCTTTTCTGACCGGCTTGCCCTCCTCGAACAACCGCTTGACCAGAAATCCTTCGACCCGCGCGACGAGGTTCACCTCGTCATTCGCCTTGATCGACGCGATCGAGGAGGCCGACTCGAACATGTACCCCTCCGTCGCCGGAACCACCTTCACCGGCGGCGCGGCGGGCGCGGCGGGCGCCTCCTTTTCCCGGCAGCCGGTCAACACCATCGCGGCGGCCAGAATTCCGGCCGCGCACCGCACTCCCATTGCAGAATTCATATTTTCTCTCCTCTCCTCGGTTGAAGTCTATTTTCTCCGTTCGCAGGCGGTGACCGCATTGCTCATCAGCACGGCAATGGTCATCGGGCCGACGCCGCCCGGAACCGGCGTAACGGCTCCGGCGACTTCGACCGCTTCGTCGAACTTCACGTCGCCGACCAGCTTGTCCCGGCCGCCGGCCGGATTCGGAGTCCGGTTGATGCCGACGTCGATCACGGCAGCGCCCGGCTTGATCATGTCTCCCCGGACGAACTCCGGCTTGCCGATGGCGGCGATCAGGATATCGGCGTCCCGCGTGAAACGCGCGATGTCCGGCGTGCCGGAGTGAACGACGGTCACCGTCGCATTCGCCCCTTTCGCCTTCTGCATCAGCAGCGCCGCCATCGGCTTGCCGACGATGTTCGAACGGCCGATGACGACCGCATGCTTCCCGGCCGGGTCGATCCCGGATTTCTCCAGCAGCAGCATGACGCCCCACGGCGTACAGGGCCGGAAACCGTCCTCCTTGCCGATCAGCAGCTTCCCGACATTGCGCTCGCTGAAGCAGTCGACGTCCTTGGCCGGGTCGATCGCGGCGATGACCTTCTCCTCGTCGATCTGCGGCGGCGGCGGCGACTGAACGAGAATCCCGTCGATGCGCGGATCGCGGTTCAATTCCCCGATCAGCTCCAGAACCTGCTCCATCGTCGCATCCGCCGGCAGCACGCGCTTGTCGGAGTGAATGCCGAGCTCAGCGCATTTCTTCGCCTTCGCATTCACGTAGACCTGCGATGCCGGGTCGTCTCCGACCAGCACTACCGCCAGTCCCGGAATCCGTCCCGCCGCCCTGAGCGCTTCGACCCGGCGCCGGGTCTCCTCGTTCACCTCCGCCGCAATCGCTTTGCCGTCAATGATCTTTGCCGCCATTCAAACCTCACAGTTCCAATAAAATTAAGTCCACTAAAACGGGGGAATCGACACGTAAAACACCGGGTCCGCCAGCGGGAACGCTCCGACCGGACGGTAGCCCGGGAACGGTTCCGGCTTCTTCGAGAGCACGACCGGGCGGTTCTCGCGCACAAATTCCATCATAAAGGTATTGTAATCCGGATAAACCGCGTCACCCCAGTCGACGAACATCGGATGCACCGCCGGCCGTTCCGGGAAAAAACGGCAGAACAGCGCGTGCTCGGTCATATTCAGGTAATAGCGGTTGCGGAACTGGGGAGGTACCCGGTCCAGCGCCTTGCCCGCATTACGGAAATAGTTGAGCTCCCACGGGAACATGAGCATGCCGCGCATACCCGGAATCTCCGCCCGTTCCCGCTCGGAAATATAGATGAGCCGCATTGTGCCGCCGAACATCCGATAGCCGATCGCCAGCCCGGGGAGGAGCAGCAGAAGCACCAGCACGGCAATGCGCGCCGCCCGGCGCCGGCCGCTGCGCCAGGTGCGTTCAGCCAGAAAGGCGAGCACCCCCATCATCGGCACACTGCCCCAGTACAGGTGACGGATGCACGGCACCGGGTAGAATTGGTGCCATGAGGCCAGACCGACCAGAACCGCCGCCGCCAGCGGCAGATACAGCCTGACTTCGCGCCGCTGATACAGCATCGTGCACGCATAGAAGAACAATCCGAGCGACACCAGCGGAAAAACCAGAAATCCCTCCGGCGGAAAAAACGAAACGAGGATCGAATCGAGCGATCCGGAGCCGCCCCGCGTCCAGCCGAACCGGCTGACGAAAACGAAACACTGCTTCAGATAGTCCGGCCACGCACCGTACACGGTCAGGTAGACGGCGAGAAAAACCGGAACGACCAGCGCGCCGGCAGCCCAGGCTCCGCCTTTCCGCAGCAGTACGCGCGCGCTGCTGCGGCGCGTCCACCCCTCGAGCGCCAGCGTCATCACCGCCGCGATGACCATGACGAACCCGCAGGGCTGACGGCAGCCGAAGGCGAGTCCGGCCGCGACGCCGCTGCCGAACAGGAGCTTCAGGCTGCCGCTGTCGAGGTAGCGGACCATCAGCGTTCCGCCGAGCAGCATGAAATAGAGCGCATAGACCGAGGACCACGGATGCATCGGCACCAGATAGAACGGAGCCATTCCCCAGAAGAGCCCCATCATGAGCCAGCGGAACGGAGTGGAGAGGAACCGGCTCCAGAACCGGTCGAGTTCGACGGCGCAAAGGCCGTAAAACACCACGGTCAGCAGATTGATGACCAGCACTTCACCGCCGAAGAGCTTCACGGCCGCCGCCTGAATGAAGGACGTGAGGAAGCCGTACTGGTTGAATGAGTCGCGGAAGATCACCATCCCGTCCGCCACATCCATCGCCGGCTTCAGCATGACGCCGGCATGGTGCAGATCGACGCTCAGGAACGCGAACGGGGTAAACAGAATCAGCGTAATCAGAAACAGAAGCCACCGGTTCCGGTCGAGCCACGGGCCGGCAGCCCTCTTTCCGGTCTTTTCAGAGTCGCGTCCCACAATGAACCTCAACAGGATGTAGTAGATTGAAAGTACGTATTAAGATATCATGATTTTTCGAAACTTTCAACGAAGCATTTGTATTTTCGGGGAAAAAGGGTATGCTATAACCGGAAATCAATTCCATTCCGGAGGGTTGTCATGTCCATTCGCAATCTGTTTCCGCAATTCATCGCCGTCATTGCCGCACTCGCCATTCCGGCCGGCGCGGCGGAGAACGGCGGGGCCGCGCTGCGGGAGTTTCTGACCGCATTTTTTCAGCCGCCGCCGCGGATTTATGCGGAGAACCCGGATTTCGTGACGCTCCGCACCCTGCCGGACGGCAAACCGTTCCTCTTCAAGCCGGACGCCTTCCGGCCCGACAAACGCTACCTGGTCCTCGAAATCCGCTCGGCCCGGCCCGGAACCGGACTCATCCTCTTTCAGTCCGGCAAACGGCGTTTCCGCGTTCCCGGCGACAACGCCTGGCACGTCTGCAACATCGATCTTTACAAGGACGGCCGGGCCGCCGGACTCGGAGCTGCCGTCAACATCCGTTTCCTCGACCTGCCGGGACAGGAGTTCGGGCTGCGCCGATTCCGCCTCTCCCCCGTTCCGGAGGGCCCGGCCGATCTTGAGATCCGCTCGGCCGGGCTGACGGAAACCTTCAACTATCCGGGGGAAGAACGGGAGTTCTTCATCCATGTCCGCAACCACGGCGGAATGGCGGCGACCGGTCTGGCGGTCGCCCGGCTCGCCTTTCCTCCCGGCGTCACCGTCCTGTCGGGCGGCGCCGGGGAAAAATTCCCGGACGTGCCGCCCTGCGGCTTTGCGACCCACACTGTGAAGGTCAAAGCCGGGCGGCCGCTCAAAGGCGTGTTCCGGCTTCAGCTCTCCGGCGCGGGGGCCCCGCGCGAAGCCTTCCGCGGTCCGGTCGAATTCGACCGGAATCCGCAGCTGCCGAAGGCCGGCTACGTTCCGGAGCCCCGGCCGGTCAACACCCGGTACGAGATCGGCGCCTTCTATTTTCCGGGATGGGAGACCGGCAAACGGTGGAACCAGATCCGGACCGCCGCGCCGGAACGCAAACCGTTGCTCGGCTACTACGACGAAACCAGCCCGGAGGTTGTCGACTGGCAGATCAAATGGCTGGTCGAGAACGGATTCAGCTTCCTCCTGGTCGACTGGTACTGGAACCGGGGCAGCCGCAGTCACGAGCACTGGGTCAGGGCGTTCGACCGGGCCCGCTACAACAAATACCTGAAATGGGCGGTCATGTGGGCGAACCATACGCCGCCCGGCTCCCACTCCGTCGAAGACCAGCGCGCCGTGACTCGTTACTGGATCGACAACTATTTCAACAAACCCTACTATTACCGCATCGACGGCAGGCCGGTCGTCGTGATCTGGCAGCCCGGCAACATGCGGCGCGATCTCGGGCCGCATGGAACGCATAAGCTGCTGCACATCTCTCAGGAGATGGCGAAGGAGGCGGGCCTGCCCGGCATCTGCTTCATCGCGATGAAATGGCCGGAAGCGGCCGTCGACGCGCAAGCCATTGAAACGCTCAAGGCGGACGGTTTTTCCATGACCAGCATCTATCACTATATGGGAACCGGCGACCGCACGCCGGCCAATCCCGCCCGCTACGACTTCAGCCTTGTCGCGGAATCGAGCCCGGAATTCTGGAACCGGAACCACAAAGCCGGCGTCCTGCCCTTCCTGCCGAATCTTTCCACCGGATGGAACGATTTTCTCTGGCACTTCTACGGCGGCACCGCGGTCGAGAACCGGACGCCGGAGCTGTTCCGGGAGATCTGCCGCGACGCCAGGCGCTTCGCGGACCGGACCGGCATCCGGCGTCTCGTGCTCGCCCCGCTCAATGAATGGGGAGAAGGCTCCTACGCCGAACCGAATCGGGAGTACAAGTTCAAAATGTACGAAGCGGTCCGCGACGCCTTTGCGACTCCTCCTTCCGGCGGCTGGCCGCTCAACTACGGTCCCGAGGCAGTCGGTCTGGGCCCGTACCCGCTCGATCCCGCCGCTCCCTGACGGCTGCATCGCGGAGAGCGGAGGAAAACAGAACGTTTTCTCCCGTTCCGGATGTATTTCATATAAAAATCAGCACAAAACAAAAAATAAATCAATAATTGTGCTGTTTTCTCTTGCTTTTTGTGTTGATTTTTGGTATAATATAGACAAACGAACATGAGAAAGCGGAGAAAGATGAACCATTCGACCGGAAAAAACGCGCTGAAGCGGCAGAAGGCGGAAGCCTATATCCAGATGAAAATCGCGCAGTTGAACGCGGGTGAGGCTCTGCCGCCGATCCGGCAGATGATTGCGGAGAGCGGAATCGGCCGAAATGTGCTTGAAAACTGCATCGCCCGCCTTGCGGCGCTGAAAATTCTCGAAACGCGCGACCGTTCCGGCATCTACCTCTCCGACTGCAGCGGCGAGCAGGACGAACGGATCATCGACGTCATCGCCTGCTCCGAAATCGGTTATATGAGCGCCGATCCGAATACCTATGCGCGGGAGCTGGTGAATATGCTGCTGCGGCAGTCGGCGCCGAACGGCTACGCTTCCCGGCTGCTGCGGGTCAGCTACTACGCGCCGCTGGAGGAGTACCGCGAGCTGATCCGCAGGTACAAAATCCGCAATGCGATGCTGATCATGCCGCACTGCTGCGAGATCGGCCGCATCTTCGAAGCCGAGAACGTGAAACACATCGTGGTGCTGCCGCGCTACTATCCGTCGCAGGGGCCAGCCGTGATCGACGCGCCCGGAATGGTCACGCGCATGATGCAGTATCTGTATGAGCACGGCCATCGCCGGATCGGCCTGATGCATACGGTCGACCTCGGTTTTCTGTCGCTGACCGACCTGCTGCGGCGCGAGGAGTATTACCGCTTCATGAGCGAACGCAATCTCCGGGTGCTGCCGGACTGGGTCGTGCATTATTCGACCGACGAAAAGGTGCTGTTTCCGCGGCTCGACGCGATGTTCGGTTCCTCGGAGCCGCCGACCGCCCTCGTCACCTTCGACTGGATTCTGAAATATGTCTACGACTACTGCAAACAGAAATCGATCGCGGTCGGCCGGGATTTTTCGATCATCGCGGCTTCGGGACAGGAACCGGCGGGCTTCGTCCCGGTTCCGGCGGCGGTGATGAACTCCGTCCGGGACACGGTGGAGCTGGCCTGGAAACTGTTCCTCGAATCCGGGACAACCGGCAACGGAAGCATCGACTATGTCGATCTGCGGACCTTCGAAGGGGAGTCGGTCGCGCGGCTCCCCGCGGGAACGGGGAAACGCGCCTCCGGCCTGCCGGCGCGGTGTTGAACCGGGCCGGAAATGCAATTCTGAAAGGAGTCCTCATAAGACCCCGTCTGTCCGGAAATCCGGGAAACTTCACCCTTTATTAACAATATCAACAAAGCGGAGAATGGAACCATGAGAAGAACCCGTTTCACCCTGATCGAGCTTCTGGTCGTTATCGCGATCATCGCGATTCTCGCCTCGATGCTGCTGCCGGCGCTGAACAAGGCGCGCGATACGGCCAAAGCCTCCTCCTGCACCGGAAACTTCAAACAGATCGGCCTCGGCATGTGCCAGTATATCGATGACTTCAACGGCGCGTTTCCCCCGACCTTCGACGGGCAGGGCGTGAATATGGGCTGGTGGTATGCGGACGGCTGCCCGACCGACCCGGCGAAATGGGTGATCCGCAGCGACAGCTACGGCAGCTGGATTCCGCGTGTCTATCCCTATATGCGCAATGCGAAGGCATATCTGTGTCCGGTCGAGAACGGGCGCGGCTACAGCGTCGAACAGCATCTCCAGAACGACTATTCCATCTCCAAAATCTTCGGCATTCTCGAAAAGAGCGGCAAGCAGCTGAAAAATCCCTCCTCGGTATTCGTGATCAGCGAGGGATGGGAAGGGCCGAACATCTACACAGCCTATTCGATCGAGGTCCGTCACAATACTTCGGCCAACATGCTGTTCGCGGACGGACACGTCAAACTGCGCGGCCGCGGCGAAATCTATACCGACTGGGAGGCGTTTTATCCGGAGGCCGTGGACGGCGTTCACGTTTCGAACCCGTTCCCGGGAACGGCCGCCGCCTGGCAGGCGTCCAACGCCCTCCCGGTCCTGCCGGGACAGCAGTAAAACCAAATTCAACGGAGATTGTTCCATCATGAAATTCGCATCTGCACTGTGCGGCGCGGTATTGCTCGCCGCTCCGGTTCTGCCGGCCGGAACCGTTCCGGCCGGGCTCCTGAACTCGGTCACGACGCCGAAGGAGATCAATGCCGACCACTTTATTTCGAGTGAACGGAACGGAGACGTTTTCACGCTGAAGTCGCCGTCCACGGAACTTTCCGTCGATGCCGCCGGACTCGGGATCACGGTTTCCCGCGACGGAGCGGAGTGGAGTATTCTGCCGCCCGAACCGTTCACCGTCCGGCTGCCGGATGGCACGGAAAAGACGGTTGACTGTTCCGCTGCGCGCTCCCGCCGTGCGGAGATTCAGCAGTTCGCCGGAATCCGCGGCGTCCGGATCACGCTGTCGGAATTCGTCGCGGACGCAACTCCGCTCGATCTGACCGTGCGGCTGTTCGCCGGAATCGACTGGCCGACCGGGGACGTGGTTTTCGAACTGCGTCCGGATGAAACGAAAACCGCGCTGCGCCGGGCATCGTGGCCCGGCAGCATCGACGGCGGCAAAGCCGAAGAAGCGGTGATTCCGCACAAGCAGGGATTACGGATTCCGCGCGACTGGCCGAAGGCGCTCGACGCGCCCTACGGGGATGCCGACAAATTCGCTTTCGCCTACAGCCACACGCTCTATATGCCGTGGTGGGGCTTCTCGAAAAACGGAAAATCCGCCATGATGGTGCTGGAGACCCCGAACGACGGCGGCTGTTATTTTCGCCACACGCCGGAGAGCGGCACACGCATCACCCCGAAGTGGGTCCACTCGCTCGGACGCATGAGCTACACCCGCCGCGCACGCCTGAAGCTGCTGGACGGCAACTATGTGCAGATGGCCAAGGCCTACCGCGCCGCCGCGATCGAAAACGGGACCTTCCGCTCGCTGAAGGAGAAGATCGCGCAGACTCCCTCCGTCGCGAAGCTGATCGGCTCCCCGATCGTGCACACCACCGCTCTTTTTACCGATATGAACCGCGGCACGGATTGGATGATCACCTATGCCGAACACCTGAAACGGCTGGCCCGGCTGAAATCGATGGGGCTTGAGAAACTCTATGTGCATCTCGACGGCATCGGCTACCGCGGATACGACAATCTCGAGCCGGACCAGCTGCCGGTCGGCGCCAAGCCCGGCGGCCCGGCCGGACTCAAATCGATGATCGACTACTGCCATGAACAGGGCTGGCTCTTCGCCTACCATCAGCAGTACCGCGACATGTACCTCGATTCCCCGAGCTGCGACCGTGAACTGCTGGTCCGCCGCGAAGACGGCACGAACCACTTTGAAACGACCTGGGCCGGCGGCCGGAACGGCGTGCTCTGCTCCTGGCTGGCGCTCGATTACGTCCGCAGGAACAATACGTTTCTCGCCGACACCGGGCTGGCTCCGGACGGCTGCTATCTCGACGTGTTCGCCATCGTGTACGGCGACGAGTGTTATCACCCCGAACACCGCATGAACCGGACCGACTGCTACGAGGCGCGCCGGAAGTGCTTCGACTACATCCGGGATAGATTCGGCATCGTAAGCTCCGAGGAGCCAGTCGACTGGGCGGTGCGCAGCTTGCATCTGGTTCACCATGCGATGTGGGGCGTGGATGGAGAGCGCAACACGTTCGCGCAGCCGGTCCCGCTGTTCAACCTCGTCTACCACGACGCGCTGGTCACGCCGTTCGAAACCGGCCGCAAACGCGGTTCGTATTATTACGCGAAGAGCGAGATTCCGTTCCTCCATGCGCTTATTTCGGCCGGAATGCCGTACCTCGACGAGGAGGCTTCCGCCGAGGATATGGAGGCGGCGAAGATCGTCGCCGAGCTGCACGGACGGGTCGGCCTGCTGGAGATGACGAATCATGAAATGCTTTCCCCCGACGGCCGCCGCCAGCGCGCGGCCTACGGCGACGGCACGGTCGTGACCGTCGACCAGGAGACCGGCGACTGGGAGATCGCCTATCCCGACAAAACCGTCAGAGGCAATGCCGTCAATTGGAAGACGAATTGAGATGAAGAAGTCCGCACTGTTCGTCACCGCCCTGCTGGCCGCCGGAATCGCGGCGGCGGAGACGCCGTCCGAACTGCTGGTGCTCGGCTCCGGCGGTTCGGAGGGGATGCCGTCACCGTACTGCGTCTGCGATTTCTGCCGGAAGGCGCGGGAGGCGGGAGGGAAGAACAACCGCTTCCGCACCGCATTCCAGCTCGGGGAGCGCATCCGGATCGACTGGGGGCCGGATGCGCTCGCGCAGACCTTCCGGTTCAAGCTCGAACCGTGGAAACTCCGGCACGTGTTCATCACGCACAGTCACGAAGATCACCTGTTCCCGATGGACTTCTGGGTCCGCGGCGTGTCGCAGCTGCCGGAAGGCGGCCGGATGAACGTCTACGGCAGCCGCGAGACGCTCGACGCGATCGGCCGCATGATCGGCGGAGACTGGGAGAAGAACCGCCTGACTCCGGTGACCGCCGAACCCGGCAAACCCATCGAGCTGCCGGAAGAGGGGCTGACGGTGACTCCGCTTGCCGCGAACCACACGTATCCGGAACAGTCGCTCATGTACGCCTTCGAGGCGCCCGGCTGGAAACTCCTGATCACCGGCGACACCGACATGTTTCCGGAATCGAGCTGGAAGTTTCTCGAGAATTTCAAACTGACCGCGATGACCGTCGATGCGACCTGGGGGATGGAAGACCGCCGCGAGAGCCATCTCGGCATTCCGAACATCGTTGAAATCGCGGGGCGTTTGCGTGCCGTCGGCGCGGCTGACGGCCGGACCCGGATTGTGCCGGTCCACTTCGCCCACGGACGGGGGGCGCGCCTTCACGATGAGTTCGAACGGCTCCTGAAGCCGCTCGGCATGGAGCCGGCCTGGGACGGGATGCGCATTCCGCTTGCGGCCGGAGACGGCGATGGGGAGTGAGTCCGTCCTTTTCCGCAACGGCTTCCGCTACCGGCGGGCGGAAGCGTCCGGCCTCCCGTCCGCGCTTCGGGTGGAGGGACTGCAGTACACGTATCCCGGGCTGCTGCTGACGGTGCTGCTGATCGGAATCGGCGCTTTCGGTTACTTCCTCATGTCGTCCCTTGTCGGGGCGTTCCTGCCGGTCGAGCTGGAGAAGATGGGGGCATCGAACACGTTCATCGGAATTTTCATCACCTCGATTCCGTATGTGCTGAACATGATCATCACGCCGGTCGTCAGCTTTCAGAGCGACCGGCTCCGCACGCGGCTCGGGCGCCGGATGCCGTACATTCTCTGTTCCGCTCCGTTCGTCACGCTCTTCCTGATTCTGATCGGCTGGACCCCGGCGTTCTGCGCCGGGGCGGAGTGGATGCCGCAGTGGCTGCCGCGCATTCTGCTCGGTATGCTGTCGGTGGGTTACCAGATCTTTTTCCTGATCGTCGGCTCGATCATCTACTATCTGTTCCCGGACGTGATTCCGGAGCGGTTTATCGGGCGGTTCATGGCGCTTTTCAGTTTAACCGGTTCACTGGCAGGGTTCATTTTCTCGCGCTGGCTGCTGCCGTTCGGAGAGAATCATCTCGGCTGGCTGTTCACGGCGGTTTCGCTTTTCTACCTCGCGGTCATCGTTCTCATGGGCCGGACGGTGCGCGAGGGCGCATATCCGCCGCCGGACGATGCCGGAAAGCCGTTTTCGCCGGTCGGGATGGTCAGGAGCTATTTCCGGGACTGCTACAGCATTCCGTTCTATTACAGTTTCTTCATCATGATGGCGCTGAGCGATGTTTCGACCGTCTGCCGGGCGATGTTCAACCTCCTTTACGCGAAGAACACGCTCGGGCTTTCCTACGCCGAATTCGGCGAGATCATGGGGTGGGGCGGAGTGGTCGGCGTGCTCCTGAGCTTTCCGGTCGGCCTGCTGGTCGACAGGTTTCACGCGCTGCGGGTTTATGCGTTCGGGCTGCTGCTGGTGGTGGCAGTGAATTTGTTCAGTTTTTTTCTGGTTCACGATTACAGGAGTTTTCTGGTCTCATCGCTGCTGCTGGCGGTGGTTTATACGATTCAGGGGGCGGCGACGCTGCCGTGCTTTGTGGCGATTCTGCCGAAGGCATATTACGGGCAGTTCAGTTCGGCGAACGCACTGCTGCGGGCGGCTTTCATGGCGATCTGCGGGGCGGGAGGCGGAGCGCTTTTCGACTGGCTGCGCAATTACCAGTATATCTACATGTGGGACTTCCTGTTTACGGCGGCGGCGCTCGGTGCGTTCGGAGTTCTTTACCGGAGCTGGCAGTTGCGCGGCGGAGCGCAGAGTTATATCGCGCCGCTGCCGCGTGACCGCAGTCCGTAAGGGGAGCGAAGCGACCGGGGTCAGGGCCTGCGGAGTTGGAGGCAGCGCCTCAAGCGGGCCCGTGCGAAGCCCTTGCGTAAAAATCCGCAACGCAGCTTCGACACGCGCTTGATTGACCGGAGCCGCCGGTTCCGCCGCCTTGACGCGCGCGCAGACGTGCCGGATTTTTCGATATTTTTTCGATTGCAATGCTTGATCCATCGGGAATCATGTGTTATTCTATTTGTCAAACAAATAAAATATTATTAATGGACAAATAAAAAATGACTCTGCTGGAACAATTCGAAGCCTATCTGGTCGAGGCGGGCTTCCGCCCCGGCGACCGGCTGCCGGGAGAGCTGGAGCTTGCACAGCGTTTCGGCGTTTCGCGCGGCACCATCCGCGAAATCATCGTCCACCTGACGCTTCAGGGCGTACTCGCCCGCGCTCCCCGGCGTGGAACGGTACTGGCGGAGCCGGAGGTCGGCGCCGTCGGGCGCGATCTGGCCTTTCAGCTCCGCTGGCTCGGGTGCGGCCGCGAAGAGCTCAAAGCCGCCCGGCTCATGCTCGAAACGGCGATGATTCCGGAACTCATCCGCTGCATCACTCCCGCGCAGGCCGACCGCCTTTCCGCCCTGATCGACGAAATGGCGCAGGCGGAAGGCGATCCCGAACAGGCTGACCGCCTCGATCTGGCCTTCCATCTTGCGCTGCTCGAAGTGACCGGCAGCCGGATTCTTCAGGTCTTCTCGCAGGTGCTGACACTGCTGTTCGACCGCGAACACCGCAGACCCTATTTCTCGGCCGAAGCGGTGCGGAAAAGCGTCGACTCCCACCGCCGGATGCTGCGTGCCGTCCTCGAACGCGACGAGAGCCTTCTCCAAAAGCTCATCGAAGAACATATCAGGCCGCTTTAACCCCGGAAGGAAAGCATGATGCAGCTCAACCACCTTGAACGCTTCCGCTCAATCACCGAATCGGGCCGGACCGCATACGGCTGCGTCCTCACCTCAACCGATGCCGGGCTCGCGGAGCTGGCCGGCGAAGCCGGTTTCGACTTCGCCTGGATCGACCTCGAACACTCGCCGCTGACCATCACCGATGCGGCGCACCTGCTGATGGCGCTGCGCGGGACCGGCTGCGCGCCGTTCATCCGCGTCGCCTGGAACGTGCCCTGCCTGCTGAAACCGGCGCTTGACCTCGCGCCCGCCGCCGTCATCATTCCGATGGTCAACACGGCAGAAGAAGCGCGCCGGGCGGCAGCGGCCTGCCGCTATCCGGCTGACGGCGGCGAACGCGGATTTGCGACACGCCGGGCAACCGGATACGGCCGGATGCCGCTCCGGGAATATCTGGAGCACTCGCATGGCGAACCGCTGGTGTTCGTCCAGATCGAACACCGCGACGCCGTCCGGAATATCGACGGAATCCTGGCGGCTCCCGGCGTGGACGGCGTCTGCATCGGCCCCTTCGACCTCTCCGCCTCTTACGGAAAAACCGGCGATTTCCGCGATCCGGAGATCGCCGCAGCAATCGATCTCGTGCGCGAAAAGACGCTGGCGGCCGGACTTCTGCTCGGCGGCTTCTGTCCGGATCCGGAATTCTGGGGAACGCGCTTCCTGCACTGGAAGGCGCTCTCCACCGACACGGATGCACTGTTCCGCGCCTACCGTTCGATGCTGCAGAGTCAACGTTCCATACAAGAGGAAGAATGAGTCATGAACGAACAAACCCGCATCTGTCTCGAAAATGCCGACCTCGCTCTGCGTCCGCCCGAACTCATCACGCCGGTGCCGCGCGAGTATTATCCCGAAATCGACGACTACACCATGAGCAGCGGCATCGCGCGCACGCCGGGCGGCAGATTCTATCTGTCCTGGTTCGGCAGAGATGACGGTCCCGACACGGTCATGCTGCTCGCCCGCAGCGACGATGAGGGGAAAAGCTGGAGCGAGCCCGAATACCTGATCGACCCCGGCTTCACGCCGGACGGCCACCATCTTTCCGCCCTCGTCGGTACCGTCTGGTGCGATCCGGCCGGCCGTCTCTGGTGGTTCTTTTCGGTGAGCGTCGGTTATTACGACGGCCGCGCCGGGGTCTGGGCCGCGGTCTGCGGCAATCCGGACGACGAACATCCGGCATGGGGGAAACCGTTCCGCCTCTGGCACGGCTGCGCGCTCAACAAGCCGACCGTGCTTTCGACCGGCGAATGGGCGCTGCCGGTCTCGCTCTGGCGGCGCGAACAAATCTGGGTGGACCGCCGCTTTCCGTGGAACGACGTCGATCCGTCGCTTTATGCGGAGCTCGACCCGCTGCGCGGCGCGAATCTGCTGGTTTCCACCGACAACGGCAGGAACTGGGAGCTCCGCGGCAGACAGCGGTCGGTCGATCCGTGCTTCGATGAGAATATCTGCCTCGAACGCCGGGACGGCACGCTGGTCATGTATGCCCGCGACCAGCACGGCATCGTAAGCTCGCACTCCGCCGACGGCGGATGGAGCTGGACGCCGTTCCGCCGCGAATGGCGCACCGCAAGCGCCCGCTTCTTCACGACGCGGCTGCCCTCCGGCAACTGGCTCATGGTCCGTCACGACACAGCGGGGGAACGTTCGCACCTGACCGCCTTCCTCTCCTCCGACGAAGGGAAGAGCTGGCGCGGCGGGCTTCTGCTCGACGAACGCGATGGCATTTCGTACCCGGACGGATTCGTCCATCCGGACGGCCGCATCTTCATCCAGTACGACCGGCTCCGCGCCCACGGCGAAATTCTGCTCGCCGTCTTTACCGAAGCCGATGTGGAAGCCGGGTACGACGTCTCCGGCAAAGTCGAGCGGAAACGCCCGCTCATCCAGAGCGCAACCCAGCGGAACCGGAAGTGACGGACCGCATCGCGGAGGAACGGCGCGCCCGCCCCGCGATTACGAGATTCAGAACAGCTTGACCGGCGGCGTCCAGTCTTTGTACTGAGCCGCCTGCCGTCGATTGATGTCGAGCCAGTGCCGCGGCGCCCAGAGCCACTGCTCCGGCTGCTCCATGATCAGTTTTTCGAGTGCGGTCGCGCACATCTGGCAGACCACCTGGATGTCGCGCTGTTTGTCGCCGGTCGGCTTGTAGCGGATCAGGTCGCCGAACACAAGTTCGAATTCGAAGTTGCTGCCCGGTTTGCGGCGGGTGATTTCCGGCAGAATCGGAATGCCGGTTTTCAGGTGCAGCAGCGCGGGAGTCATATGAATCCGGGCCGGATGGCCGAAGAACTCGCAGTCGACCCCCTCGGCTCCGGCGGCATGCTGGTCGATCAGCATCGTGATGTTGCGCCCGGCGGCCGCGGCGCGCAGGATCGGGCGGATGCCCTCGTGCTTGTCGACGAGGTCGTGCAGGTCGCCGCCGCGGTGGTTCAGGATCATTTCGCCGATCAACGGATTGCCGAACGGCCGCATGAACGACGTCATCGGCCGGTTGGCCTGTTCCGAATAGGCGGTTCCGGCGACCTCCCAGTTGCCGTAGTGGGCCGTGACGATGATGACCTGCCCGCCGACCTCCTTCCCGGGACCCGGCTCCGCATACTCGATCGCCTCGGGCGAACCGACGATGCTGATCTTGTCTCTGGAGTAAAGCTGGTTCATCTTGACGATTTCAACCAGCAGCTTGGCGAATTCGAGGTAGGTGACTTTGGCGAATCTGCGCGCCTCCGCCTCGTTGGCGAAAAGCCCGGCATGCACGAGGTGCTGAATGGTGCGCACCCGGTGGCGGCGGTCGGCGATGAAAAGCAGCCGGAACAGGAACGTGCAGATCGCATAGCCGACTTTCAGCGGAAGGAGGTGGAGAATTCCGTAAAGAACGCAGAACGGGTAATATTCCGCGTAAATTCTGAACTTGCTTTTTTCTTTTTTCTCTTTTGCCATAGGTTTCAATAGCCGTGTTGTTGACGAACCGGTACATGTCACGTATATTATGGTAATATACATCGATTTTCCGAATCATCCAGCATTTTTCTGCGAATAAGCCGGAAAACCGGTTAAAAAATCGTTTCGAATCAGAAACGCAGGATCATTTATCGGGTAACAGTGAAAAGCGGAAAGTTAAAATGACCTATCAGTTCCAGACCAGCGATCTTGTTTGCAGCCGCATGATTGAAATCGAGCTCGACGACCGCGGCGAACGCGTGAAACGCGTTCAGTTCGTCGGCGGCTGCCCCGGCAATCTGGCCGGAATCGGCCGGCTCGCCGCCGGGATGACGCCGGAAGAGCTCATCGACCGGCTGCAGGGCATCCGCTGCGGCGGCAAGCCGACCTCGTGTCCGGACCAGCTGGCGACGGCGCTCCGGGAGATCGCGGCGAAGAAGAACGCCTGATGCGGCCGGCGGGGCGGCTTTTCCGGGCGCGCTGCGGGAACGGAGAAGGGCGTCTCTTCTCCGTTCCCGGATTTTTCGGGGGAAAGTTGGACAACGGCCCGAAATGCGTGTATGTTAATTGCAAATTGTCTGTTTGAAACATCGATTACGGCAAAGGGATGAAAATGGCAAGCGAATACGATTTTTCGGCCATCGAAAAGAAGTGGCAGAAGTACTGGGAGGAGAATCAGACCTTCAAAGCGGTCGATTTCTCCCCGAAACCGAAATATTACTGCCTCGACATGTTTCCGTATCCGTCCGGCGCGGGGCTCCACGTCGGCCATCCGGAAGGGTACACCGCGACCGACATCCTCTGCCGCTACCGCCGCATGAAGGGGTTCAACGTCCTGCATCCGATGGGGTGGGATGCGTTCGGTCTCCCGGCCGAGCAGTACGCGATCGAAACCGGAACGCACCCGGAGATCACAACCGAAAAGAACGTGGACAACTTCCGCCGCCAGATCAAGGCGCTCGGCTTCTCGTACGATTGGAGCCGCGAAATCAATACGACCCGTCCGGCCTACTTCAAATGGACGCAGTGGATTTTTTCGCAGCTCCATAAGAAGGGTCTCGCCTATCTCGATGAAATTCCGGTGAACTGGTGCCCGGCGCTCGGGACCGTGCTGGCGAACGAGGAGGTCATCAACGGCCTCTCCGAGCGCGGCAGCCACCCGGTGATCCGCCGCCCGATGAAGCAGTGGATGCTGCGCATCACCGAATACGCCGAACGGCTCCTGAACGATCTCGACGAACTCGACTGGCCGGAAGGCGTCAAGGAGATGCAGCGCAACTGGATCGGCAAATCCACCGGCGCCGAGGTGAAGTTCATGACCACCGCCGGAGAAGCGGTCACGGTTTACACGACCCGCCCGGATACGCTCTTCGGCGCGACTTACATGGTTCTCGCTCCGGAGCATCCGCTCGTCGACGCGCTGACCACGCCGGACCGCAAAGCCGAAGTCGATGCGTACCGCGAGGCGGCCGCGAAGAAGAGCGAACTCGCCCGCACCGGCGAAAACAGCGAGAAAACCGGCGCCTTCACCGGCGCTTACGCGACCAACCCGGTTGACGGGCGGCAGATTCCGATCTGGATCGCCGACTATGTGCTGGTTTCGTACGGAACCGGTGCGATCATGGCGGTTCCGGCACACGACACGCGAGATTTCGAGTTTGCCAGAACCTTCAATCTTCCGGTCGTCTGCATCATTGAGCCCGATCCGGAAGCGGCGAAAGCCGAAAACGTCGACGTCGAAGCCGTTCACCGCGGCGAAGCGTGCTGGACCGGCGAAGGAAAACTCATCCATTCGTCGAACGGCGACGGGTTGAAGCTCGACGGCCTCTCGGTCGCCGAATCGAAGCCCGCCGCGACCCGCTGGCTCGAAGAGCGCGGACTCGGCAGGGAAGCGGTTAAATACAAGCTGCGCGACTGGCTCTTCAGCCGCCAGCGCTACTGGGGCGAGCCGTTCCCGATCATCCACTACGAGGACGGTTCGATCGAGCTGGTGAATTCCGACGAACTGCCGGTCGACCTGCCCGAAATGGAGGATTTCAAGCCCGCCGGCGACGGCGAGCCGCCGCTTTCGAAAGCGAAGGATTGGCTGAACTACACCGACCCGAAAACCGGCCGCCGGGGAAAACGCGAAACGAACACCATGCCGCAGTGGGCCGGTTCGTGCTGGTACTACCTGCGCTATATCGACCCCGACAACGCCGAACAGGCGTGGGACCCGGCGAAGGAGAAATACTGGATGCCGGTCGACCTCTACGTCGGCGGCGCCGAACACGCGGTGCTGCATCTGCTTTACGCCCGTTTCTGGCACAAGGTGCTGTTCGATCTCGGGCTGGTTTCGACCAAAGAGCCGTTCCGGAAGCTGATCAACCAGGGCATGATCCTCGGCGTCAGCTACAAGGACAGACGCGGCGCGCTGGTTCCGACCGACCAGGTCGAATTCACGCCGGCGGGACCGGTCCGGAAGAGCGACGGCGAAGCGCTGGTCGAGTTCCCGGCCAAAATGTCGAAGTCGCTGCGCAACGTCATCAATCCCGATGACGTGATCCGCGAATACGGCGCCGATTCGATGCGCATGTACGAGATGTTCATGGGGCCGCTCGAAGCGACCAAGCCGTGGAGCACGAAGGGCGTGGAGGGCGTCTTCCGGTTCCTGAAACGGGCGCACCGCATGTTTCAGGAAGCCGAAATCGTCGATGTCCCCTGCACGAAGGATCAGCAGCGGCTGCTGCACGCGACGATCAAGAAGGTTTCGCAGGATCTGGACAGCTTCGGCTTCAATACCGCGATCAGCCAGCTCATGATCTTCCTGAACGAGTTCTCGAAGCTCGACAAGCTGCCGCGCGAGGCGGCGGAAAAGTTCGTGCTTCTGCTGTCGCCGTTCGCGCCGCATCTCGGCGAAGAGCTCTGGCAGCAGCTCGGCCACGAAAACACGCTGGCCTACGAACCGTGGCCGGAATGGGACGAGGCCGTGCTGAAGCTCGACGAAGTCGAAATTCTGGTTCAGGTGCTCGGCAAGCCGAAGGCGCGCCTCATGATGCCGGTCGACGCCGCGCAGGAGCAGGCGGAGAAAATCGCGCTCGCCGCGCCGGAAGTGCAGGCCGCGCTCAACGGCAAACCCGTGAAGAAGGTCATCTTCGTCCCGAAGCGTCTGCTGAATATCGTAATTTAATCCCCGGCGGAAGCGCGGGAGCGGGGGAAGGCGGCCTCCCCTCCCCCCGCGGACCGGCGGAAACTCACCGCGATACCGTCCTGACCGAACCGGCCCTGACCAGGCGGACGGCGACGTTGGTGTGGATGGGGGAGCGGGTCTGGAGAACCGGGCGGGTCGTGACGTAATATTCGACCCAGTCGAGAATATCCTGCGGAACGAATTCGATCCGGTCGAACGGATGGAATTTCGCATCGCCGCCGAAAAGGTCCTCCGGACGGTCGTAGCTCATGATGCTGAGCTCCCCGAATCGCTCCGGCTCGGGCCGGACCACATCGTCCCAGAAGCTCTGCGCATAGCCGCCGGCGACGAAAAAGATCACGGTCGGCATGACGTCGACGGCGTCGAGATAACTCCGGCACGCCGCGGCAGTCGAAGAGCCGGACTCCTCCGCAATCACATCAATCCGGCAGGCGGGGTCGAGCAGCTTCAGCTCGGCGTAGAAGCTCTTATACCGTTCCAGGCGGGTCGGCTGTTCCTCGGCCAGATGAACCGCGACGTGCCGATGGCCGGCGGCGTGCAGATGGCGGGCGGCGAGTTCGCCGCCGCGCGTATTGTCCGCCGTGACGGTCACATCGGCCGAACTGCGCGTCGTGACCGTGACCGTATAGATGTTCGGGTTGACTTCGCGGGTTTTCCGGATGATTTCGTCGTCCGGAATCGAAAAGAAGACCGCCACGTCGCTTTCGGCCGCGGCGTTGAAAAACGGTTCCGGATTCCGCCGGTGGTCGGTGCAGACGCACGAGCAATTTTTACCGGACAGGCTGTGCAGGAGCCGCAGCCCGAGCCCCTCGAGGTAGTAGTGCTGCGTAAAATCGAGCACGGCCTGCCGGCGGCGGGTCGGCCGGTGCGCGTAATAGCCGCACCGGTTCAACTCCTCGAGCACACGGCGACAGGTGGCCGGCTTTACGGTCGGCACATTGTTGAGAACGCGGTAAAGCGTCATGATGCTGATATCGAGCCTGCGGGCGACCGCACGCAGGCTCACGTCGTTCGGATTCGGTTCTTTTTTCATTTTTCCGCCCGTTGCTGTTTCCTAAATTATAGCCGGGCCGGCAGCGGAAGTCAATTCCCGGAAGCGGGAAAAAATGTGACGGCCGTCACTTTCCCGGCATCCACTCGAGCAGGGAGCCGGTATTGCGGCGGCGGTATTCTTCGAAGGAACCGTAATCGCGGACGCCGCCGTCGAGCACAGCCCGGCAGTATTCGATTCCGGGAATGGAGACCGTTTCCGGCGTTTCGAATTTCAGCCGCAGGACGGCGAGGCGGGTCTCCGGCGTCAGCAGCTCCCCGATCCGGTCCGCAACCCGCTCGAAATGGCCGTCGAAATGCGACCCCTTTTCGATGTGAATCATGTCGAACTGCCAGAGTTCTCCGTCGTCGCTGCGCAGCCAGGCGTGAAATTCGAGACACCGTTCTTCGGTGTCCATCAGATCCCCATACCGGAATTTCGCAAGGCGGCCGCTCCCGGCGAGGCGGGCCATCACGCCGATTCCGTCCAGCGGCGACGGATGCGGCGTATAGACGTGGAAATCGACATCGCGGTGCGTCATCAGGAGTCCGGTCCGCAGCGAACCGACCAGGTTGACCTCGGCCCCGGCCTCCCGCCAGAGTTCGACAATCCGGGTTGCCGCGACGAGTCTGCGCGCTTTCTGCTGATTTTCCTCCGCGAGAGCGAGAAGCTCCGTATCGCTGTATTGTTTCATGGCGATGATCCTTGAATCGTATTTTACGGTTGTTCCGCACCCGTTCGGAAGGCGCGGGGAGAGCGGTGTTCCTTGCGCGGCCTGTTGCTCTCGGCCGGGTCGAGCAGCCGCAGCTTCTTTTCGCATTGCGGGCAGACCACGAAATCGAGCTCGCGGAGGTTGCCGCAGCCGAGCGAAGTCATGATGCACGGCACGTTTGAGCAGTAGCTTTCCGGCGCGCAGAAGATGAAGATCAGCCGTGCGGCGATATGGGCGATATCCGCATCAAAACCGACGCTTCCCCGCGACCGCGAAAAGACGCCGCAGTCGCCGGCTTCACGGCTGCAGCCGTAATAGACGTAACGCAGCGACGGCGACTTGCCGGAGTAAATCGAGTCGGTCAGCAGGTAAAGCACAAGCACAGCGTCCTCCGGGTAATCGCCCGCCGCGTTCCGGACCGCTCCGGGAATCCGGTCGCAGTCGAACTGATGGCGGCCGTGATCGTAGGACTCCTCGAGCGGCAGCGGCAGCGCGGGCCGGACGACGCAGTCGATTCCGAGCTTCTTCCGGATCAGTCCGGCGGCGCTGTCGAGCGTCTCTGCCGGAATCTCGCCCAGCGGCTGCAGATAGATTTTCCGCCCCGGAAAAACAGCGAGGAACTGCCGGACGGGAGCCATTTTCACCCCGGTCTCCTCCTGCCGCACCCGGCCGGGCAGGGACTTGCGCAGAATCGCCACCGTCCGCTCCAGCAGCTTCCGGTCATTTTCATACAGCCGGTTGTAAAGCGCGCCTCCGCTCCGGCTCCGTTTCCTCTCTTCCTCCCTGAGCTTTTCGAGAATCCGCAGCGCCTCGGCTTTCCGGCCGGTTTCGCGGTACAGCAGCGCCCGGTGCAGCCGGATTGCCGGCGTTCTGTCGAGATGAACCCGCTCTCCCGGCTTCGCCTGCGCCGCAATCCGGTCGAGCCAGTCGAGCGCGGATTGCGGAGAAGCGAACTTCCTTTCAAGCGTGAGAAACATCAGCAGCGCATGATAGTTCCGGAGCGCGCGGAAATTCTTCGCTTGCCGCGCCGTCTCCCAGGCAAGCCGTTCCTCGCCGGCGATGCCGTAGGCGAGAACCGCGCTGGTCTCGTCGCCGAGCGCCAGATAGAGCCCGGCCCCTTTCACCGGATCGCCCAGAAGGACGGCCAGCTTCGCGCGATGGCGCGGAATCGTTTTGTTCGAAGGATCGAGCTTCTCCCAGGCGGCGAGACGCTCAGGGGCCTCGGCCGCATGCATGGCGCAGAACGAAAACAGAAAACGCAGCCGCGCGATTCGTTTTGCATACAGCTCCGGCTTCCGCAGAGAATCCAGGGCGAAGGAGGAAAAATAATAGAGCGCCTCCTCCTGCTGGTCGTTGATCAGATCAGGATGGACGATATAGGAACACTCCCGCCACCGGCACCGGTCGGCCCGGCAGTGGCCGGCGAGAAGACGATCATACAGCAGCTCCAGCAGGGTGAGAACCGCCGCATCGTCCTCATGTTTCAGCAGATAATAGCTCTCGGCCTGCATGATGATCTGGGCCGTCAGCCCGGTGTTGTAGCGGATGAAAGAGGATTCGGCCCTGATCGTCTCGAGCAGACGGTCCGCTTCACGCCCGGCCGTACACGGCGTATCCGCGACCGGGACGGCGGCGGATTCCCCGGCCGCAAGCAGAGACAGGGCGAGCTCTCCGCAGCTTTTTTCGAGAAATTCCGGTTTGACCACCTCCGTGGCTGCGGCGGAGACGATGCCGCTGCCGCAGTCGACCAGCAGGAGATCGATCCGCCTGGCGCCGTCCGGAGCGGCGGTGACGACTCCGGTCACAATGCGGTCCGCGCCGAGCAGCCGGCCGATTCCGGCCGCTCCGCCGGAGTCGAGGGCGCCGAGAGAAAGAAGTTTCTGCTCCCTGAGAAGCCTGAGGATGATGCCGCGTTCGACAAGGGCCTTCAGCCGGCCGTCGGCCAGGAGGGCGCATTCGACCATGCCCGAAAGCGAAGTGTCGGACGGGTTGTCGATCTCCGTGACCGCGGTCATAATCGGAATCGGCAGCACGGCCCAGACTTCGCCGCTGCGGTCGCGCGCGGCGCCGTCGGCTTCGGGACGCGGCGCCAGCTTCAGAAGTTCGCCGATCCGTTCGGCGAGGACGGCGGGTTCGTCGAAATTCCCGGCCGTTTCGACGATGACTTCTCGATGCACTTCGCCGGTGCGTAAGTTTTCGACCACGAGCTCGGTATTGCCCTCCTGAACGTCGGAAGAGAGCCTCTTCCCGGAAACATTCGCCCCGCCGATCCGCCACTCCGGCTCCGGCATGGCATTGAGCCGGGCATGCATGCCCGGCAGCGTCCGTTCGACGCCGAGGGCGATGCCGACGTTCCGCCCGAGGAGCACGCAGTCATAACGCCGCTGCAGCTCGGCGGAAAGCCGGCTCTGCAGCGACAGCGAACAGTGAGTGAACCAGTAGCCGAGCTGATCCATGAACGGCTCGACGACGATGACCGGCGGTGCGGCGACAGCCCGGAACACCGGAAAAAACACGAGAAACAAAAGAACGGCAAATCGTTTCAAAACAGGCTTCCCCGGTTTCAATTCAACTCCGGTGCGATGGAGTATAACAATAGCCGCCGCGAAACGGTAAATCAAGCCGGAAAGAAAAAAATGATGCGATTTTCAAATGTTTATTCCTGTTTCATCATCTCCTGTTTCAGCCGCCGGTAACGTTCCGGCAGCCAGACCGGCTCGCCGGGGACGGGGACAGGAAGGGGACGGAGCCGGAAATCGAACGGGGCGATCAGAATGCGGACCCGCCCGGTTCCGCAGGACGCCGCCAGCGTGAAAATTTCCTCGATATCGGGGTCGGCGACCGCAATGCAGCCGATGGAGCCGCCGAAACCGTGAAGCATGATGGCCGAACCGAGACAGCCGGAAGCGCGTCCGTCCCGCCCGGCCGCCTCGATATCCTCCCGGCTCGGATAAGCGATTTTCAGCGCCGCGTGAAACCGGCTGTTCGGATGGAGCGATTCGATTTCGTAAATCCCCTCCGGCACCTGTCCGTCCCCCTCCTTCAATTTCGGTCCGGCCACACCGCTTGCCGCCCGAATCGGATAGACTTTAATCAGGCGCCACGATCGGTCAGGGAGAAATTTCCCCTGCAATTCAAGCAGCCTCTCCTCTTTGAGGGCGATGAGACGCAAAGCATCCGGTGTCCGATTGCCGGGAAGCTGCAGCCGTTCGAGAGCGGCCGGCCCGAATTCCCCGATCCGGTCGGCAACGGAAAACTGAAACAGGCGGCCGATGCTGAAATTCCAGATGCGCCGCCGGCATGACTTCGGGCCGAAAAGGACGATTGCCATGATGAGAAAAAACAGAGCATAGCAGAAAAACCGGAAATATCGCATCCGACTTTTCCGGCGGTCTCCCGGATCGTATTTCCTGTGAATCGCGGTCATATTTCCCACCGTCTTATTCTACCATTCCGGAAGACGGAATGCAAGAAAAATCCGGCGGGTTCGGTTGATTTCTCCGAATTCCGTGATAGAGTGTCACGAAACAGGAAAAAGCGATGATTCATTTAACTTCTCCGGAAAGTATGCGATGAGGATGAACGACAAGTTCGATGTGGAACAGTTCCGGCGGGGACTGCGGCCGGTACGGAATCTGGCGGCGGAAGCAGCGAAGGCGCAAAGCGAAGGAGACGAGCTCTGCTGCCTGCGGGTGTCGGGCTCGTATGCCGAAGCCGATTTCTCCGGGCTCGATTTCGACCGGGTGCTGTTCGAAAACTGCCGGTTCACGAAATGTTCGTTCAATGGCTGCTCTTTCCATACGGCGGCATTCGCGGATTCCGACATCAGCAACTGCGACTTCGGGGAAGCGCGGTTCATCGGCTGCATATTTCACGGCGCCAAAGGAGTGGGAACGGCATTTACCGGCAGCCGTTTCGAAAAAACACGGTTCGACAGCTGCGGCATGTCTTATGCGAATTTCGGCCGCTGCCGGATGGTGAAATGCCGTCTGGACGCCTCCGACTTCTCCGATGCGTCATTTTCGGAGACGGAGTTCCGGGAGCCGGCGCTCCGCGAATCGGTCTTTGTCCGCACCGATTTTTTCCGGACGCCGCTGCGGGGAATCGACTTCACGACCTGCCGTCTCGAAGGGCTGACCCTGTCGGAGACCGCCTCCGAATTGCGCGGCGCGGTCGTCGGCGCGGGACAGGCCATCGAGCTGGCGAAGATGTTCGGCCTCATCGTCCGCTAGCCCGGCATAAGACCGGTCAGTTCCGTTGCGGCCGGCACCGCCGGAAACTTGACAAACCTTTCGGACCTGCTATATTATTTCTTAGATGGGACGGGCGGCATTGCCGCTTTGTTGCATAGAGGAAAGCCGTTATGGAGAAGAGGAGGTGAAAAGCGATCAATAAATCAGTTTCCGGCACGTTTCGCTCCAGATGTTTTTCAGACAGATAAATGAAAAACTTAAAGGAAGAGCGTGCGGCGGCGGGAGCCCGGAATACGGAATTCCCCGTCCCCGTTCCCGCCCGAAGTCGTATTGCAAATGAGGAAAAAAGAAGAGGTGGAGTTATGAAATTCATGAAATCTGGCATTTTGAGTGCGGCAGTCGGAATTCTCATCCTGGCCGGAGGCTGCGCTTCCGACGCGGCGCTGAAGGAGACGGTCTGGACGCCGGTCAAGCTTGAAAACCAGGGCACGGTCGGCCTGGTTCAGGATCAGCCGGTCTGGTTCTCGGTCGGCAGCGACAACAAGGTCACCGGCAACGGCGGCGTCAACACGATCATCGGAACCGCCGCAGTCGCCGAAGACGGCAAGCTTGTCTTCGAGCCGCTGGCCACAACCCGGAAAGCCGGTCCGAATCTCGCCTACGAGGCGATTTTCCTGAACGCGCTGAATGCGACGCGCACGTATCAGATCAAGGAAGAGACGCTTCAGGTCTTCGACAAAGGCGGCAATCTGCTGGCGACCTTCACCGTCGGGCCGGAGTCTCTGACCAAAGAGAAGGAATAACAGCCGCTTCTCCGCCCGGCCGCCGGTATCGGACGCCGGCCGGGCGGAAAGCTCCGGTCATGCAGACCGGGTACAATTCGTCAATTCAAACCGGCCGGGCGGTTCCGGCGGCGGCGTGAATGGAAAATCCCCGCCCCGCAGGCCTCCCGGCCGTGGTAACACAGCAGTGAAAGGACTGAAAATGAAGTTCAAAAAAACCGGCGGCTTTCTGGCCGCCCTCGGCGCGGCAATCCTGATCGGCGGCTGCGCCACGGCACCGCTCAAGAACACGGTATGGGTTCCGGAAAAGCTCGACAACCAGGGCGACGTGAAACTCATCGAACCGACTCCGGTCTGGTTCGAGATCTACGAAACCGGCAAGGTGTTCGGCCACGGCGGCGTGAACCGCTTCTCGTCGCAGGCGACCATCGACCCGGAAAAGGGGGAACTCTCGTTCGCTCCCGGAGCCGCCACGCTGATGGCGGGCCCGAATCTCGGCTATGAGTCGAAATTCCTCGAAACGATGAATGCGGTCCGCCGTTATTCCATCAGCGGGGACACCCTGACCGTCTATGACGCCAACGGCAAGGAGCTCGCAACCTTCAAGGCCGGTTCGGCCGAATTGAAAACTGCGAAATGAAAATCGGCTCCCTCCTGAACGGTTTTATCCGGCATCTGCGCGGCGAACGCAACGCAAGCGAACATACGATCGAAGCTTACGTGCACGACATCATCGAGTTCGCCAGGCTGGTACGGGATTCGGACGAACGTTTCAACAACTGGAAAAGCGTCGATTTCGACCAGGCGCGCACATTTCAGATGAAACTTTTCGAGGCGGGAGACTGCAAACGATCGCAGCGGCGGAAACTCTCCGCGCTGCGGTCGTTTTTCCGCTACCTTCAAAAGACGGGCCAGCTCGATTCGAATCCGTTCAGCCGGATGCCGCCGCTCAAGGTGGAGCGTCCGCTGCCGAAGGTGATGAACCTCAGCCAGATCGATCAGCTCCTGGCCGCGATTCCGGCTTACTGGAAGAAGGCGGTCGAGACCGGAGTGGCCAAAACCGCCGAGGGAGCCGAATTCGCTTCGGCGCGCGACGTTGCGCTGGTCGAAGTCATCTACTCCGGCGGACTCCGGATCAGCGAGGCGGTCGGGCTCAACCGCAGCGATCTCGATCAGCTTTCCGGCGTCGCCAAAGTGCGCGGCAAAGGGAAGAAAGAGCGTTTCGCCATGATCGGCCGCTGGGCGAACAAAGCCCTGACCGAATACTTCCGGCTCTGCCGCGAACGCGGCTGGGGGCAGAAGCAGGAGAGTCCGATCTTCCTGAACCGTTTCGGAGAACGGCTGACCGCCCGCTCGTTCCAGCGGAACCTGAAGAGCTACCTCATCGAAGGCGGCCTGCCCCCCGACTTCACGCCGCACAAGCTGCGCCATTCGTTCGCGACCCATCTGCTTGACAACGGCGCCGACCTGCGCAGCGTGCAGGAACTGCTGGGCCACCAGAATCTCAGCACGACCCAGATCTACACCCACGTCAGCGCCGAGCGCATGAAAAACGTCTACAACAAAGCCCATCCCCGCGCTAAAATCCGCAAGCGGAGCTGACTGCGCCCGGCCGTAAATAAAGAGAGGGGGCCGCGCCCCCTCCCATGCGTCAGACAGAAAAGACGCAGCGTGCAGCTTTCCCGAAGTGAGGTCCACGGGGGGCTCCGCCTCCGGCGCGAGCGGATTGCTTCGCGGCCGGACGTCTCCGACCAGAAGCCTCTTATGAAGAGGCATAATCATCCGTATCAGCTTTTTGAATTCACGCCTATGGACGCACGCCCCGTTTTTCCCGGGGCGTGCCGCCGGACGCAGGTCACTTCATGTCGTCCACCGCGGCTTTGACCTCGGTTTCGGACCAGTGAGCCCATTTGTGGAACGTGCGGTCAACCGCCGGAGACTTCACGGCAATCACGATGATCGAAATCACGGCGACCACGGTGATGACGATCGCCCCGATCGCCTCGTTCCGCGTGAAGATGCGGCGGTCGGTCGCCGTCCTGTCGTCCGCGAGCGCGTTCCGGCGCGCCCAGACGTAGAACGGAATGCCGATCAGCAGGAAGATGAAGGCGAACATCAGGTACATGAGTCCGGCCGAGTAGATCATCCAGAGCGCGAAGAGCGAGCCGGCCACGCCGCAGAGAAACGCATAGCGGTAGCTGACCGGCATCTTCTCGGGATACTGCTTCTTCGCACAGATTTTCCAGAGATAGAGCGTGCAGGCCAGATACGGCGGCAGGATCATGACCGAGGTGATGGTCAGCATCGTGTTCCAGGCATTGCTCGCGAAGTAGACGACGATCATCGTGAGCTGCATGACGGCGCTCGTGACGAAGAGCGATACGCTCGGCGTCCCCTTGGCGTTCTCCTTCTTGAAGATGCGCGGGAAGGTTCCGTCCATGGCCGCCGCATACGGAATCTGGGCGATCATGATCGTGAAGGCGAGCCAGCTGGTCAGCAGCGCGACGATCACGCCGAGATTCATGAGAATGCCGCCCCAGGAGCCGTGCACCACGTCCTGCAGCAGAGGCGCGGTCGAAGGATTCGCCAGTCCGGCGAGTTCGGGCTGGTACATCCGGCCGAACGGCAGGATCGACAGCAGGGCGTAGATGCCGAGACAGACCAGAAAACCGAGAACGGTCGCCTTGCCGACTGCGCTCTGGCTTTTGGCGCGTCCCGAAACCACGACGGCTCCCTCGATGCCGATGAAGGCCCACAGCGTGACCGGCATGGTGGATTTGATCTGATCGAACAGCGAGCCGAGCGGCTTGATGCCGTGTTCCGGGATGGTCTGGTTGCCGAGCACGTCTGTCGAGAAGAAGACCCAGCGGAACGCGAAAAGCAGGACGATGATGAAAACCGCGATCGGCACGAGTTTGCAGATCGTTCCGACCGTGTTGATGAAGGCCGCCTGCTTCATGCCGGCCAGAACCGCGAAGTTCATGCCCCAGATCACGATCGAACCGCCGACGATCGACCAGAGGTTGTTGCCTCCGGTGAAGGTTCCCGGGAAAAAGAAATTGAACGCATCCATCAGCAGCACGGCGAAACCGACGTTGCCGAAGATGTTGCAGAGCCAGTAGGCCCACGCCATCTGAAACCCGGCAAAGCGGCCGAAGCCGAGCCGGGCGTAGGCGTAAATGCCGGTGGTCGCATCCGGACGCGCATCCGCAAGCGTCCGGAACGTATTGGCGATGAAGAACATTCCGATTCCGGTGATCACCCAGGCGATGACCACCGCCGCGAGCGCTGCGCTCTGGGCCATGTTCTGCGGCAGGCTGAAGATGCCGCCGCCGATCATGGCCGAAACCACGAGTGCCGCCAGCGAAATCACGCCGAGCTTTTTGTTGTCGTTTGAATCTGCCATTTTTTACTCCTCCTTGTTTTAGGTAAAGCCCATTTCTCCAGAAGGCTTTGTCCCGTTTTATCCCTGCTTCGGCGGAAAACATGTCGGCCGGCCGCCGTTTTCCGGCGGCTTCGCCGTGTTTTCGCACGCCTCCGTCACGGTGTGGTCTGCGATTTGCTCTTGGCCGGCTGCTGCGGCTTGTCCATCGGGGCGGCCCATTCACATTCCCCGAGCACGACGAGCTCGGAGTGCTTGATCGAAGTCGATTTGGTCGAAAACAAATAGCCGATCCACGGAATCGATTTCAGGATCGGAATGCCGGATTCGGATTTGACTTCCTCCTGCTTCCTGAGTCCGCCGATGACAAAACTGTCCCTGCCGTACGGCAGACTCACATCCTGCGAGACCACACTGTTGCTCGAAATGCGGGGTGTGCCGTTCGATTCGAAACCGATCAGGCTCGAATTCGTGAGCGAAATCGTGAAGCGGGTCTCGGCCAGGTTGACCGATGCGTTCTCGACTTTCATCGTAAAACCGAATCCGGTGAATTTTTCGACCTCCTGCCGGTTGCCCTTGCCGACCGGAAGGTCATTGTCCGCGATCTCGCGGCCGATCAGCTTCGAAAGAAGCTCGTAGGGGCCGACTCCCATATCCGGAAAGGCCGTCGCATCGCCGGCCGGCTTCGAAGTATCGACGTAGAAGATCTGCGTCTTGCGGTCAAGCAGCGCCGGAGTGTTGTTGCGGATGCAGAGCTCTCCGGTATAAGTCACCTTCGCATGGCCCTTGCTGGTCAGGAAATCAAGATAACGCGAATTCCATTTCGGGTTGAAGTTGTAGAAGCTCGTGCGCTCGGAGCCGGTCTGCCCCATGGCGCCGCCGTAGGTCGCCGCCCAGTTGTCGCGGTAACGGCCGCCGACGCTGAAAAAATCCGCGCCCTGATTGTTTTTCCAGGCCTGGAAATCGAGGCCGATCTTGTCGTCGTTTTCATGGTAGAGCTCGTAAACGGTGATCTTGAGCCGGACCTCCGGAATCGGCACGTCGTACTCGGCCAGCATTTTTTCGATGTTCGGCTGCGAATAGTTCGTCACATCGAAAACGAGCCAGTTCAGATCCGGATCGTAGGCGACGAGATCCTGCCCCTGCCAGATTTCGGTTACGTCAGTCACGTTCATGCCGACGTTCTCGATCATCGGCATGAGGTTCCGCGCGGGGACGAATTTCGGAATATAGAAGAAAGTCTGCGTTCCGAGATTCTCCCCCATGGTCGGCTTGTCGAGGAACTCGACGAGGGAGTCGAACCCCATGCCGTTTTCATGGTTCTTGAACCGGTACTCTTCGGCGCTGATGATCAGCAGCCCGGTGCCGTCCGCGTATTTCAGGCATTCGACGGCCGTGTTGCTGCCGAGCTGCAGCGGCGGATTGTAGCCGGGCTGAGCGGTTGCCGGCGTCGTAAGCTCGGCCGAACTCGTCGTGGCCGCATACGGCAGCGCGGTCGTGTTCATCGGGAAAATCTGCTGCAGGCTCGTATTGCCGACCCGCTTCGACTGAACCATCTGGCGGAGGTAGTCACGGATTTCATAGGCGTCGACGTGTTTCAGCAGATACGCCTTGGTCACGACGCGCGGATCGTTGTTGTCGCGGACGAAATGGACGACTTTCGCCTCGTCTTTGACCGGAACCTGAAGATGGACTTCAACCCGGGTGTTCCCGTAAGCGTCGGTATTGCCGAAATTCGAGTCGCGCGGCGGCGCCGGGGTTTCCGCGGCCCGAAGGACCGGAAGTGCGAATCCGAGAGCGGAAAGGATAACAATGTATTTCATATTCATGATGGCCACCTCACTTCAGCCTCTGCAGCACGCCGCTCTTTTCCCGGTTCGGGCTGGTGTTCAGAATTTCAGCCGTCACGGTCAGATAGACATGGGTTTTCTCCACACTCGTGGTCGTCGTTCCGAAAAAGTACTTGAGGACCGGAATCTCCGACAGGAACGGGACGCCGATGGTCTGCTCGACCTCCTCCTCCTTGTCCCACGAGGCGAGGATTTTCTCCTGATAGAGATCGATCGTGCTGTTGCCCTGAAGCTGAGTGGTCTCGACGAGCTCGGTACCGTAATTGTTGCGCTCGACCACATTCGCGGCCTGCACATCATATCCGAAGAAGAGCGTGCCGGGGACGCCGTCGTACTGGCCGGGCCGATATGACGGAATCGAAAAATCAATCTCCTCCCCGCTGTGCAGGCAGGCGATCGGCTTGATGATTTTCATGTAAATCTGGTTGAGCCCGTCCTGCGCGACCGAACTCGCTCCGACGCTGGTCTGGTCGTTGTTGGTTTTGACGATGTTCTGCAGCTGCGGATTGAACATGATCTCATAGCTCTGCGTGTCGGAATTCGACACGGTCAGGTTCGAGGTGTTCTGCAAAGTCGCCTTGCCGTTCTGCTGAAGGACCCGGATGAAGCTCGCATCGAACTGCGGCGCGAAAAAGAATCCGCCGAGCGGCCCGGAGGCGGCCTGAATCGCCGCAGTTCCGCCCGAAGTGATGCCGAACGCGTCGAATCCGGCCTGGAAGATGTTCAGCCCCGGACCGTTCTTCCAGGCGAGATATTCGATGCCGATGTCGCGCAGCGAGCTTTCGCGGACTTCATAAACGTTGAAGGTCAGATTGATCTGCGGCGGCGGACGGTCGAGAAAATCGAGGAACTGATAGATGAACTCCGAATTCGACGCATTGTCCTTCCAGTAAATCTGGTTTGAATTCTGATCCCAGCCGTAAACGGAGCCGTAGGGGCCTTCGTTGATGACCGCGTTCACGATCACGTTGACGAGCGTCTGGCCGGAACGGAACTTCGGCCGGTAGACCGCGCGGGTGATGCCGGTTCCCCGGATGACGTCGCCCGGCGTCCTGCCGTCGACCTTCACATCCCGGTCGGCAATGGCGACGAAGGCATCGACGTACGGCATCATGCCGACCGGACAGGTGACGGTCAGAAACTGTTCGTTCTGCGGACCGAATTCGATGCAGCTGACCGATGAATTCATGTTGTACCGCTTGATCATGCTCGCGACCCAGGGCATGAGATCATTGGCCTGGGTGTATTTGAGCGTATAGATCTTCGACACCATGTAGTCCTGGGCGTCGTCCTGGACGAAACGCAGCTTCTGGACTCCGGGCTCGTCGGCGCCGCACAGCGCGCCGGCGGACAGAAACAGTGCCGGCACGGTCAGCGCGAATCGGATGGATGCTTTCCACATTTTCGCTTCCTCTTCTTTTTTTGATATGGAGGGCTTCGAAGTATTACTCCACTAACAACTTCGGGTCCATTCAAATGCGACGGCACAAATCCTGTCGGGGGGAAGAGGGCGGACAGACGGAACGCTCTCCTCCGGACGCGGATCGAAAGAACCATTACTCCCTCAATTCTTTCCATGCCGCTTTGTCGCTCCATCATTAAATAGAGAGCCTGTTTCGCGTTTTGTCAAATGAAATCCGCGAAAAAACAGAGAAAAGGCATATATTTTCATGTTTGCCGAGGAGAGCCCCCCGGGCGGCAAAGTAGAATTCGTCGATACGCCAGACGGTTGTGCAGGGCGGTAATATTTCGGATTGCTTATATGATAAAATTCCCGCCACGCTCCGCCGCCGGGCCGCAACGATGGAAACAGGCGGGACCGCAATCGATTTCCGCAACCCGTCGCACGTCCCGGGAGCCGCATTTCCGGCAAATCGCAATTCCGGAAAGCGGCCGGCCGGGTTCATTTCGCGCCGAAATAATTCAAGTACTTGAATGACAATTGAAAATACGTTTCTCAAAATTGTATGCCTTCAAGATTTTTTATTGAATACCAGACGCTTATGAATTCATCCGAACAAAAAAGAAATTGGAAGAAAAAAATTTCAAGTACTTGACAAAACGATTTGTTTTTGGTATAATTATAGCAACGATGACAGAAACGGAAGGCTTTTCAATGATCTCAATGAAGGAAATCGGCAAAATCTGCGGCGTCACCGAATCGACGGTGTCGAAGGCGCTGCGCGGTCATGCCGGCATCAAGCAGGCCACCCGGGAACGTGTCGCCGAGGTCGCCCGCAAATACGGTTACCAGCCGAACGCGATGGTCGAATGCATGCAGACCGGCAAAAGCCGCAGCATCGGCATCGCCTGCAATAATTTCCAGTGCATGTTCACCGGCGCGGTCATGGACGGAATCCATAAGACGCTTCACGATTACGGCTATGATTCCTATGTGATCTGCTGGGACCGGCTGGTGAAGGACGACATCGACCTCCTGAGCCGCTTCGTCCGCCGCCGCGTCGACGGGCTGCTGCTCCTGCCGATGGAGTGTCCGCCCTCGCCGTCGCACATCGCGCAGCTGCATTCGTTCCACAATCCGGTCGTCCTGATCGACCAGGTCTGGAGAGGGTCGGATTTCGACTATGTCGGCAGCGACAACCGCGGAGGCGCGGCCGCCCTCGTCGAACGGCTGATTGCGGCCGGGCGGCGCAGAATCGGCTCGGTCATCTTCACGGAGGTCAGCTCCGGCGAAGAGCGGCGCACCGGTTTTCTTGATGCGATGTTCCGGCACAACATGCCGGTGGATGCGCGTTTTCTCTGCAAAGTCACCGATTCCAAAAGCAGTTACGAGGAGATCCGCAAGCTGCTGTCGGCGGAAGAGCGCCCCGACGCGCTCGTCTGCTTCAACGACTATCTCGCCAACGATGCACTCAACGCCGCCTTCGATCTCGGCATCCGGGTTCCCGAAGAGCTGGCGATTACGGGGTTCGGCAATCTGCCGATTTGTGAAAAGCTGCGGCCGGCGCTGACCACCGTCGACCAGCACGCGGGCCTGATCGGGCAGACCGCCGCCCGGCTGCTCATGGAGCGGATCACCGGCAACGAAACCGGGCCGTGCCGCGAGCTGCTGGTGCCGGCGAACCCGGTCTATCGCCAATCCTGCGGATGTGCACTCTGACCAGTCAATTCATAATAAGGAGAAGGACGATGAAAAAGAACAGCTGCGGGTTTCAGGTCGGGAGAGAGAGCGGAGTCGGTTCGTATAATGTACAATATGTCAAGTTGTTTTGAGGCTCAGTAACCATAAATTTCAAATTACGGGAGAACGGTACCATGAGAAACATGCAGAAGTCGTCTAACATACTGTACATTATGAGTCTGCGCAAATCCACGCGGTTCACGCTGATCGAACTCCTGGTGGTGATTGCGATCATCGCGATCCTCGCTTCGATGCTCCTGCCGGCGCTGAACCAGGCCCGCGGGCGGGCCAAATCCTCTCAGTGCCTCAGCAACCTGAAGCAGGTCGCCACCGCCTGCGTCATGTATGCGCAGGACTACAACGGAATGCTTACCCGTCCTCATTTGAGAGGCACCTATTATTGGTCGAACCTCATGGTCGACGGCAAATATCTGCCGGAGAGCGACGTCGTTCTCTGCCCCGAACAGAAGATCAAGCGTCCGTACAAAAATAACTCCGACGCCCTCTACACCTACGGGCTGAACCGCGACGTCGAGCGGGACGGTTCGGCTTCCGGAAGAGCGACGGCCAGCGGCTTCTACCGTAACGTCCTCAAGGGGCGCCGCCAGGCCGCTTCGATCACCTGGCTGGTCGGCGACAGCCTCCGCGCCAAGAACGAAACCTCCGTCGCCCTCGGCCAGACCTGCGCGAACCTGAGCTGGAACTCCGGCGGCGAAGGGCGGGCCGCGCTGCGGCACAGCCGGCGCGCCAACTTCGGCTTCGTCGACGGCAGCGCCCGTTCCCTCGGGGCCGGGGATATGCACAAGGTCCACCCGCAGTTCGAAGCGTGGTACCTGGACGACATGATCGCCGTCATGCAGCTGCCGCCTTACAGCCTCTGACACCATGTAAATCCTGAATGTTCGGAGTCTCGGGCGGAGCTGCACGGCTGCAGGCCCGCCCGGAAGACCGGAACGGAACGAACAAGGAGAGTTTGCAACGTACTGAAATCTCGGAACAGGGCGTCGCGGGCCGGCGGGCCGCGGCGCCGGCAATTCATTGTGCGACGATCCCAACGGTTTCCCGGGTGTTCATAAACGGAAGGAACGAGATGATGCGCAAGAGATCGGAGAACTTTACCCTGATTGAACTTCTGGTTGTCATCGCGATCATCGCGATTCTCGCTTCGATGCTGTTGCCCGCCCTGACGAAAGCGCGTGAAAATGCCAAGGCGACCAATTGCCTGAGCAATCTCAAGCAGATCGGACTGTCCCTGACCCAGTACGCCGGAGACTATCACGGCATGATTCCGGCAGGCATGGGGAAAAAAGACGGTGCGGTCTATTACTGGAGCAATGCTCTCTGCGACGGCCGTTACGTGCCGGAAAGCAATGTGTTTTACTGCCCTTCGTTCCCGCAGAACAAAAAGTTTTCCAACGATTACTCCGCGATTCACACCTATGGAATCAACCGCGACATGGAGCAGCAGACCCGTGACGAAAGCATCATCATTTACAATAACCTTTACAAGATCAGAAAAAACAAAAGCGCCTCCAACACCTGGCTGGCCGGGGACAGTATCGGCAAGGGCTGGTGGGCTCCCGAGCTGCTCCCGACCCCGATGATCAGCTGGAACAACGGGACCAACCACAACGCGACGCTGCGTCACAACCGCCGGTGCAGCATGGTATTTTCCGACGGCAGCACGCGCAAGGTGGATGAGGGCTCTTTTCTGACGATTTATCCCCGCATCCAGGAATATTTCATTCTTGATTCAATAAAGACCAACAACCTGTAAACAAGGAGACTCCATGCCTCAGACCCGTTTTATCACACCCATTCTCTTCGCGCTGGCGGCGACAGCCGCAGCCGCCGAGGTTGCCTTTCAGAACGGTTCCTTCGAACAGGGGACCGGCGGTTACTGGATCAACCGCCCGGCCGCCGTCCGCGTCGATTCGACCGACTCGACCGACGGCATGCAGTGCATTGCGATCACGCCGCCGGAGACCGGAACCACCAGCGTCGTGCAAGGAGTGAAACTTGTTCCGGATACGGTTTACGTGGTCTCGTTCGATGCACGGGCCGGCGTTCCGGCGAACGGGCCGCAGCTGACCATGGCCGCCATGCTGCAGGGCGACAAGCCGATCGCCTTTTTCGAGGGCTCCGCCGAGCAGAAGAAAGCGCTCGCCACACCGGCGGCAGTCACCGACAAATGGCAGACCTTCACGCAAAAAATCGGACCGGTCCCCGCCACAGTGCAGGGCAAAACGGTCAAAAAGCTCATGCTCTACTGGAATGTGAAACCGGGCGAACCCGGTTCCCGCCTCTTCCTCGACAACATCAGAATCACGGCCGAAGCCGCCGCTCCGCAGAGCACCCCGCAGAGCGTGCCGGAAAAGGGTGGCGCGAAACCGGCGGCCCAAGGCTCCGGGCTGCTGAAAAACGGCTCTTTCGAACAGGGGACCGGCGGATACTGGATCAACCGCGCCGCCGCGGTCAAAATCGAAAAGGAGGATGCCAGCGACGGCAGACAGAGTCTCCGCATCGACCCGCCGGCCGGAGCGACGGTCAACGTGACGCAGGGGACGAAATACCAGCCCGGTCAGGTCTACGTGATCTCGTTCGACGCGCGTTCGACCGTGCCGGAGGGCGGCCCGCTGCTCACGGTGAGCGCGATGATGCAGGGCGACAAACCGATCGCCTTCTTCCCCGGCGTCGGCGCGCAGAAAGCCGCACTCAAAACGCCGGTCGCACTGACCGACAAATGGCAGAATTTCACGCTGAAGATCGGCCCGTTCCCGCCGGAGGCGATGGGGCGCGCGGTCAAAAACATCCTGTTCTACTGGAATGTGAAGCAGGGAGACACGCCCGCGCAGCTGCTGCTCGACAACCTGCGGCTCACGACCGAACCGGCCGCCGCCGGAGACGAAACCGGCGGCGCGGAGGCCCCCGCGGGGGCGATCCGCTTCGAACTGCCGGACCCGGTGCGCATTTATGAATCCGTCCCGGCATTTACGGTCCGTGCGGAGGTCGGCAAAGGACAGCTCCGGGTGACCGGGACCGACGCCTTCGGCCGCCGGCTGTTCGCCACGGAGGGGAAGCCCGGCGAACCGAAGCTCGCCGTCACGCTCCCCGGCCCCGACTACTACGCCCTCCGCGCCGAGGTCGTCGAGAACGGCAAAACCGTAAAATCGGCGGAGACCTCGCTGATGGTGACGACGCCGCTGCCGGGAGACTACTATTCGACGCCGCACCCCGCCTTCGGCGTCTGGGGCGGGTTGACTCCGGAGCTTCGCCGGATTGCCGGGGCCAAATGGGACCGGCAACTTTTTTTTACCTTCTTCCAGAAACCGGACGCCGCAGCGGAACCTCCCGGCGCGGATAAACTCGCCGCCCGCGAGCCGGTCAAAATCATCCGCTGCATGAACGTCATGCACCCGTTCAAGAAGATGGTGCCGTACACCGCGGCGGAACTCGAAGAGCAGCGGGCGAAACTCACGAAGGAGATCGTCTCGCGCCGCGGCCTGGTCGATGTATGGGAGACCCAGAACGAACCGATGGTCGGCGAAAACTTCCACGGCACCATGAAGGACGTCATGGACATCATCCGCATGGAGAGCGAGGTCGTCCGCAAACACGATCCGGGCCGTCCCGTCGCCGGAATCTGCATCAACCCGATGAATGCGAACCAATACAACCAGTATGTCGGCTACTACCGCAACTACGGCATCGACAAATACATCGACGCGCTGATGCTGCACCCGTACATTCCGGGCGCACAGAGCCCGGACGCTTCCGGCTACGTCGATGTCCTGAACCGGCTCGACCGCGACATCTCCGGCATCGCCGGACGGCGCATCCCGATGTACATCAGCGAAATCGGCTACTCGACCAAGCCGGGGGGCGAAGTCACCGAACTCCAGCAGGCCGCCTACCTCGCCCGCGTCGTGCTGCTGAACCGCCAGATTCCGGGGCTGCAGGCCTGCGTCTGGCACATCGGGCTCTGGAATGAGGCGACCAGCCGCCGCGAACTTGACTTCGGCCTGCTGCGCGGGCATCCGAAGGATTCGAAGGTCCGCGAGCCGAAACCCGGTTTCGCGGCATGGGCGACCGTTTCGCGCATGACCTATGACGCGGAATTCCTGCGGGAGCTGAATATCAGCCGCCAGGTGCGGGTTCTTCTGTTCAACAAGCGCGGAAAGGTCCTGCTCGCAGCCTATTCGCTGACGCCGGACCCCGCGAAGCTCCAGCTGCCGCTGAACCTGCCCGAAGCCGCCGTCACCGAGGTGTGCGGCAAACGCAGCATCGTTCCGCTGAAAGACGGTATTCTTGCCCTGACGCTCACCGAGGCGCCGGTCTATATCGAAGGCGGCGATCTCGACTCCTTCAACACCGACCGTTTCACGGCTGCATTCGAGCCCGAAAACCCGACCGGCAGCGCCGGAACTCCGGTGACTGTGAAGGTCACGCTGCCCGAGGAGCTGGCCGCCGGCAATGTGAAGCTGCGCGTTCCGGCCGGAGAATTCGGCACGCCTGCCGTCACCGGCTCGGGCCGGAACTGGCAGGTGACCGTCAACCCCGAAATCGGGCTTGCCCCGGGGAGGTACGACCTCTTCTTCCGCCTGGAATCCGACGGCCGCAGCCGCTACATCTGGCAGAAAGCGCTTGAAATCGTCCCGCCGATGACGCTCGAAGAGCTCCGCGCCGTTCCGGTGGACGGCGGTCCCGCCGTCGCATTCCGCGCGGCAGCCAACGACGGCAGAAGCAGCAGCGCCGTGCTCGAAATCCTCGAAGACGGCGAACGTGTGCTTGCCATTGCACGAATCCGCGCCGGAGAAACCGGGACGCTGCCGCTCCTGCTGACCCGCTCCGGCCGCAAGGCGAAATACGAGGCGCGTTTCACGCTGCCGGACGGCCGCAGCTGGACCCAGGCGCTGCCGGACGGGCTCGTGCCGGTTTCGATTCCGCGCTTCGACAACGCGCTCGACCAGCCGGTCGAGGCGTGGCCCGCGGGCGGCTGCTATGCGATCGCCGACGGAACCCCGAGCCGCCATGCCGTGCGCGGCGACTTCGACCGGCCGGAGGGAACGCTGCGCCTCGCCTATGACGACACGTATCTCTACTTTGCGATCGACCAGGCCGACGCGGTCTTCAAGACCCGGCCGGGCGCCTCGATCTGGGATGCGGACGGGCTTCAGATCGGCGTCAGCGTCCCGCAGAAGTTCATGATCCGCCCGAACAACGACGGCATTCAGGAGACCGCTTATGCCGAATTCGGCATCAACGCCGGAGGCGAAGCGCCGAATTCGTGGGTATGGGCCAGCATGAATTTGAATGAAATGCCGCTGAATGCCCCGGTTCCGGGCCTGATCGCCCGGAACCGCCGCGAGGGAAATCAGACGGTTTACCGGTTCGCCGTGCCGTGGAAGAGCCTGAATGTCAAACCCGCGGCGCAGATGCCGCTCGGAATCAGCGTCCTCTTCAACGACCGCGACGAAGCGCGTGACCGCCACTGGGTCGAGTGGTACAGCGGCATTGCGGACGGCAAAGACCCGTCACGCTACGGCGCCGCCGTCCTTCAGCCTTAACGAAATAATACGCCGCGGGCCCGGAGGGGGGCGTTTCCCCCTTCCGGGCCCGCGGCGTACCAGGCAACCGGCAAGAAGCCGGAGCCGTCCACATCCGTCAGCTTTCGACGAGCTCTTCCTTCTCCTCCGCCTCTTCATCCGCGTCGTACTCCGGCGTCGGATTCAGCAGCGTGATTTTTTCGCCGAGCCGGAAAATGGTGTCGGCGAGCTGCTTGTGACTCATTTCCGGCAGGATTTTTACGGGGAAGCTCGCATCGAGCGTAACATCCAGCACACCGTCATCCAGCACTTCCCACTTGACCTTGAGCCGTCCGCGCGCCATCGGCACGATGCCGTCCGCTGACCTGACGAGTTTGAAGGCCGGGTTGAAATAGACGACCGAATGGCCCGCCTCCGCAATGCGGATGCCGAGGACCTCGCGCAGCAGAAAAATGTTCGGAGAAACGCCGCTCCCCTCGGAAAACTTCGTCGGTGCCGGGTCGTCGCAGTCGAAATCGGCCCGCCACGCCATCGACTCGCTGCACATGCGCTTCGACCAGTAATCGCGGAAGTACCGGAACGGCCACTCCCTCTGCCCGAGCGCGAACATCATCTCCATGAACAGGAAGTGGAAATACGGATGGCGCGATTCATCGCTGCGGTCGTAGGGAGGATCGTAGTTGAAAAAGCTGTAGAAGAAGTGTTCGAACGACGAAAGCGGCAGGACTCCGCCGTACATCGCGCAGAAATTCGCGAACAGATTGTGGTCCGGCATGCGTTCGCTCTCGAGCGACCAGCGGCAGAAGAGGCTGCAGGCCGGATCGAAGTTGCGGTCTCGCAGCGCGGCCGCGACCCGGCCGGCCAGCGCGAGGCAGTGCTCCGCCTGTTCCCAATCCTCCAGCGTCCGGTAAATTTCAGCCGAAGAGAGCAGGAAACGGCAGAACAGCGCGTTCAGATAGGTTGGAATCTCCCCCTCCTTGAATTCGCCGAAACTGATTTTGCTCTGGAAGCCGAACCGGATCTCCGCATCGGTCAGCAGCCCGGTCTCCTCGTCGATCATCGCTTCGAAATATTCCCGCGTCAGGTCGAGACTCGGAATCATCTCCCTGAGCCGCGTGATGTTCGCCGAAAAGCGGTAATTATAGTAAATCCAGACCGGAAAGAAGAAAAGCTGATGCACCTGCGAAGCGTGGCGCGTCCCGAAGGTCAGCGCCGGAATGTCGCCGTTTTCGAGCTGCGCATCGACGAACTGCTGCAGACGCGCATTCGCGTACTCGTAGTCTCCGAACACCGCAGCCATATTGACCGCATCGATATAGGCATCGAGCATATAACAGTCGTTGTCGGCGCGTGATTCGGCGAGCGGCACGAAGGCGGCGGAGCGGCGCAAGGTCTGGCGGCCGATCTCCCAGAACCGGTTCAGCAGCTCGTCCGAGCAGTGGAAGACGGTCTCCTGCCGTTCAGCGCGGGTCAATTCGTCGAACCCGACGCCGAGCACCTTGACGCTGCCGGCGGCGCGACGGATCGAAATCATGATGTAGAAGCAATCGTTCGGCACGAAGGTCAGATAGACGTTTCTGGCGTTCCGGCAACGGATGGTTCCGGTACCCCGGGTATCCTTGCCCGGCGTGATGAAACCGGTTTCGGTACGGCGGCAGCCGATGGTGATGTCGACCAGGTCCCCGGCGGTCGCTTCGAGCGTGACCCGAACGAAGCCGTAGCGGATCATATCGAGCTTGTAGATCACATAATCGTTGGTCTGGAGCGGACGGCTCCAGGCCAGCGCCGCTTCGTCCTCCCCGGCATCGCAGCTCTCCGGCTCGAAGCGGCTCGCATTCAGCAGGGCATAAGGGTCGGTCAGCTCCGGCAGCGAGGACGAATAGCCTTTGACGCGAAGCCGTTCGAATTTCAGCGAAGGCGTCGCCTCCTCCAGCGACAGCTTGAGCGGGCCGACCGTATTCCACCCCTCCGACGCGCCGGAATCGGGTTCGCGGCTGAACCAGAATTCACGCTCCCCGCCGAACTCGTCGACCGCCGGCAGCAGCATGACCAGCCCCATCGAGTGACGGCTCGGATTCTGGATTAGCAGCAGCCGGTTCCAGCCGGAGCGCAGCGGCAGCGTCACTTCGCCGCCCATCGTCTCGCGGGCGGAGAGGACCAGGCGGTTGTTGCAGAAGAACTTCAGCGGATCATCGGAATAAAGCCGCACCGGAAGCTCCTCGTCCGCTTCGCAGAAGAGGAAGGTATTCGCGGCGTAAGTCTCCATGCCGTCGCAGTCGGTCTCCTCGAACGCGACCTGCGTCCAGTTCGGCAGCGATGTGATGCGGCCGCGCGCAAACGGCAGCGGCGCCGGACTTTCGACCGCGATTCCGGGAGGCGCCAGCGGATGAATCTCAAGCCGGCTGCCGAATTCGCCGACCGCCGTCGTGTGGTCCGGATGCGCCCAGCTCGCGTCGGGCAGGAATACCGGCGTCGTCCAGTTGAGCGGGCAGTCGTCGGCGTTGAAATACTGGCTCATGCCCTGATCCTTGGAAATGCGGGCGCGCGGCGTGCAGAAGCAGCCGCCCTCGCGAACGGCCCAGGTCGAGTCGCTGCACAGAATGATTTTGCCCTGCGCCTCCATCTGGCACCAGAGTCCGGGCGTATGTTTGTTGCAGCCGCCCTGATCGGCGTTGTAATAGACGAGCACGGCGATGACATTGATCCCGGATTCGAGATAATAGGTCACTTCATGCAGGTCGATGTAGCTGGTTCCGCAGTTCTGGTGGGCGCGCGGGCCGAATCCGACGAAACGGCCGTTGATGAACAGCTGGTAGGCGCAGTTCGCACTGATCCAGAGATTGGTTTCGAGTTCGACCAGATTGCAGACGAACTCCTTGCGCATGAGGAGGAAGCTGTCCGGGTGGTTCAACAGTGAGTTTTTCCAGATCCACTCTCCCTGGATCCGGCCTGGCCTTCTGGGTTCAGTCATACGTCACCTCCGTCCTGGTCGGCCGATGAATACCGGCGCCTCTACCGTTATACAGTGTCCGATTATTTCTCCCGTAGTATTATGGCTCAGAAATGCGTCGAAGTCAACCCGAAACCAGAAAAAAACGTGAATTATCGACAAAACAGCCGAGGTGTTTCCGGCAAAAACACGCGCGGCCCGGATCCGCTCCGGGCCGCGGCGGAAAACATACCCGCCCCCGCGTTGCCGGAACGCGGAGGCGGCGGACGTTCCGGCGCCTCAGTTGCCGTAGATGGCGAGGTCCCCCAGAAGCTCTTCGATGCGAAGCAGCTGGTTGTACTTGCAGATCCGGTCGGTGCGCGACAGCGAACCGGTTTTGATCTGCCCCGCGTTCGTCGCGACGGCGATATCGGCGATGGTGGTATCCTCGGTCTCGCCGGAACGGTGGCTGATGACCGCGGCGTAACCGGCGCGGTGCGCCATTTCGATCGCATCGAGCGTCTCGGTCAGCGTACCGATCTGATTGACCTTGACGAGAATCGCATTCGCGCAGCCGAGCTCGATCCCCTTGGCCAGATACTTGACGTTCGTGACGAAGAGATCGTCGCCGACGAGCTGGCAGCGGTCGCCGATGCGTTCGGTCAGGAGCTTCCACCCCTCCCAGTCGTTTTCGGCCATGCCGTCCTCGATCGAATCGATCGGGTAGCTTTTGATCAGCTCCTCGAGATATTCGACCTGCGCGGCGGAATTGCGTTCACACCCCTTATCTCCCTCGAACTTGCTGTAATTGTAGATGCCGTTCTTATAAAACTCGCTCGCGGCACAGTCGAGCGCGACGGTCAGATCCTTGCCGGGCTTGTAGCCGGCGAGGTCGATCGCCTTCAGGATCGAATCGAGCGCCTCCTCGGTACCGCCTCTGAAGTTCGGTGCGAAGCCGCCTTCATCGCCGACCGCAGTGGAGAGCCCCTTCTTCTTCAGAATCTGCTTGAGGGCGTGAAACACCTCGGCGCCCATGCGGAGTCCTTCCGAAAAACGGTCGGCGCCGATCGGACGGATCATGAACTCCTGAAACGCGATCGGCGCGTCGGAGTGCGAACCGCCGTTGATGATGTTCATCATCGGCACCGGCAGCACCTTGCCGTTCACGCCGCCGAGATAGCGGAAAAGCGGCAAATCGAGCTCGGACGCCGCAGCGCGCGCCACGGCCAGCGAGACGCCGAGAATCGCATTCGCGCCGAGTTTCTCCTTGGTCGGCGTGCCGTCGAGCTCGATCATCGCCTGGTCGATGCCGATCTGGTCGAGCGCCTCCATGCCTTCGAGTTCCGGAAAGATTTTTTCGTTGACGTTGGCAACGGCCTTGAGGACGCCCTTGCCGCCGTAGCGCTTCTTGTCGCCGTCGCGCAGTTCGAGCGCCTCGTTCTCCCCGGTCGAAGCGCCGGACGGCACGGCGGCGGTCCCGGTCGCGCCGGACTCCAGCACGACTTCGACTTCGACCGTCGGGTTGCCGCGGGAATCCAGAATTTCCCGCCCGTAGATTTCTCTGATTTCGGACATGATACAATCTCCTCTGTGAGTGGTTGGGCACCGTATGAATAATACTCCCGTTTCCGGTAAAAGTCAAGGTTTTCCCCGAAAATGTCCGCGAGAGCGGCAAGAAATCGGATTTTTTCCGGCGGAACCTGTTGACATCCGGCAAAAACGGGTTACTTTCTCTGCGGAGTACAACCGATTGACCACGAAAGGAAATCATGAAAGCCCTGCTCATCACCATCGGAATCATCGTCGCAATCGTCATCATATCGGTCATCGCGGCCATTTCCATCCGCAACGGGCTGATCGAACGGGACGAGGGAGTCAAAGCGGCCTGGAGCCAGATCGACACCCAGCTTCAGCGGCGCGCCGACCTGATTCCGAACCTCGTCAACACCGTAAAGGGATACGCCGCGCACGAAGAGAAGATCTTCACGGAAATCGCCGACGCCCGCAGCCGGCTGCTGGCGGCCAAAGGGCCGGCCGCGAAAGCCGAAGCCGGAGCCATGGTCGAATCGGCGCTCGGCCGGCTGCTGGCCATCGCCGAGAATTATCCGACCCTGAAGGCGAACGAGAACTTCATCCGCCTGCAGGACGAGCTGGCCGGAACCGAAAACCGCATCAGCGTGGCCCGCACGCGTTACAATGATACGGCGCGGGAGTTCAATGCGTCGATCCGCAAATTCCCGGGGTCGTTATTCGCTTCGGGCCTCGGACTTTCTCCGGCGGAATATTTCCAGCCGCCGGAAGGAAGCGCGGCGGTCCAGAAGCCGCCCGCCGTGCAGTTCTGAGCCGGATTCACCCGAAGGAGTCAGCCATGTCGAAATTCACCCGCTGTTTCCGGATTTGCGCCGTTCTTCTGTTGCTCGGAGCCGTATTCCCGGCGCCGGGCCTGGAAATCCCGCCCCTGTCCGGAAAAATCGTCGATCAGGCGCAGGTGCTGCAGGAGCAGGCGCCCGCCATCGCCGCCGCGCTGGAGAAGCTTGAAGCGGAAAAATCATGCCGAACAATGATAATGACGGTCGGGAGCCTGGAGGGGATGCCGATCGAAACGCTCGGCGCCGCGGTCATGGATCGCTGGACCGGCGAAAAGCCGGAGGCGGACCGAGGGCTGCTGCTGCTCATCGCCGTCAAAGACCGCCGGATACGGGTCGAAGTCGGTCCCGGATTGACCGATGAATGGAACGATGCCGCAATGGAACGCTTCCTCCGCACCGTGCAGCCGGGTTTCCGGGAGAAAAAATACGGCGAAGCGATCCTCGCCGGGCTGCCCGTTCTCGCCGCTGCGCCGGAACAGGCCGCACGGAAGCCCGCGGCTCCGGAGTCCTCCGCGCAGAACCGTTTTCCGACCGGAATGATCGTCATTGTCGCGGCGGTTCTGGCCATCTTCATCTATGGAGCGGTCCGCAAAAAACAGATCCCTGCGGCAAAACAGGAAAACGCGGAGGAAACGCCGGATACGGAGAACGATGCGGAGAAGGAACAGGACGAAGATGACGATGGCGATGGCGAAGATGACGACGAAGAGAAACAAGACGGAGCCGGCCGCGACAGCCGCGGCGGCGGTCACGGTATGACGGGAAGCTGGTAAAATGAGTATGACTTCCTGTCTCCGGGCAGCGCTGCTGCTCTTTGCGCTTCTGCCTGCACTGGCCGGATTCGGCCTCGACGTGCCGCCTCTGACCGGCAGAGTGGTGGACCGCGCCGGCATATTCGGTACGGGCGGAGCGGCGGAGATCGAGAACGCGATCCGGGAGTTCGAGCAGGCAACCGGCGGCGGCCAGATGGCCGTCCTCACCGTCAAAACGCTCGACGGCACGCCGATCGAAACGTTCGGCATCGCCGTCATGGACAAATGGAAAATCGGCCGCAAGGACAAGGATGACGGAGTCATCCTGATCATCGCGGTCGACGACCGCAAAACACGCCTCGAGGTCGGCTACGGTTTCGAAGGAGCGATCAACGACGCACGTGCCGGAGACGTGCTGCGCTCGCTCGCCCCGTACTTCCGTGAAAACCGCTATGCGGCAGGTACTGTACACGCGGTCGGCATGGTACAGAAATTCGTCACCGGCAAAGCGCCGGAGGGCCTCGCCGAAACGGAACCGGAGGAGGAAAGGACTCCGGAGTCCGGCGGCGGCTCCTTCTGGCCGATCCTTATTTTCATCGTTATTTTTCTGGTTGCGACACGCGGAGCGGGCGGCTTCTTCATCGGCGGAGGCGGAGGGGGCGGCGGTTTCTCCGGAGGCGGGGGCCGCGGCGGCGGTTTTTCCGGCGGAGGAGGCCGCGGCGGCGGCGGCGGAGCCTCGGGCGGCTGGTAAGCTCGTCCCGCCCCATTTTACAGCAGAACCGCAAGCCCGCGGGCGCGCAGTCTCGCGGCAGCAGCTTCCATCTCATCCCCGTCAGGAGACGGCACCTCCGGCATGGTGTCGGGACGGCCGACCGCTTCGTATTTCGAACGGGCGAAACTGTGATAAGCGAGCAGCTTCACGCGAACCACACACGGAAGCTCGGCGAGAAAGCCGGCGGCGGCCTCCAGTTCTTCCGGCGCATCGTTGCAGCCCGGCACGAGCGGGATGCGGATTTCAATCGGCACTCCGGCGGCCTGAAGACGGCGTAGATTTTCCCGAATCAACCGGTTGTCCTGCCCGGTCAGCTCGCGGTGGCGGCCGGAATCGGGGTGCTTGAAATCCACAAGCAGCAGATCCGTCTCCGGCAGGACGGTTTCGAACGCCTCCCACGGAACCGCCGCCGAAGTATCGAGCGCCCGATGGATACCGGCCCGGCCGAGGACGGCGAAGAGCTCGCGGCAGAAGGCCGGATAAAGCAGCGGCTCCCCGCCGGAAAGCGTCACGCCGCCGCCGGAAATCCGGTAGAAATCGGCATCCTCCATCAGCTCGTCATACAACTCGCCGGCGGCGGCGGAACGGCCGCACAGCGTGAGCGCTCCGGCCGGACAAACCTCCGCGCACGCGCCGCAGCCGTCACAGAGCCCGCGCCGAAATTCATGGCCATTCAAAGTGAAACGGTGCGCACGGTGCGGGCAGACGGCTTCGCAGCGGCGGCAGGCCGTACAGCGCGCCGCACGAAACAGCAGCTCCGGCGCAGCTGAAATGCACTCGGGGTTGTGACACCAGATGCAGTGGAGCGGACATCCCTTCAGAAACACGGTTGTGCGCATCCCCGGTCCGTCGTGGACCGCCATATGCTTGATTTCTGCGACCGGAACGGTATTCATGTCACGCCTCCCCGCCGGCGGCGGCGATGAACGCCTCCTGCGCCTCGGCCGACAGGTCGATGAAACGCGCGTTCCAGCCGCAGACGCGAACCTGCAGATTCGCATATTTCTCCGGCTCCCGCTGCGCCCGGCGCAGGGTCTCCGCATCGAAAATGTTGAACTGAACCGACTGGCCGCCTCTGGCGAAAAAGGTACGGACAAGGTCCACGATCAGTTCCGCGCCGTCCGGCCCCGACACCGCACTCGGATGCAGCGTGATGTCGAGCACCGACCCATCCGCAAAACCGGTATGGTCGAGTTTTGTGACCGAATTGATCAGCGCGGTCACCCCGCGCCGATCCAGCCCGGCCGAAGCGCCGGTATTCTTCGACAACTCCTCCCCTGCCCTGCTTCCGTCCGGCAGCGCACCGGTTTTCTTCCCGAAAAGGCGGTTGTTGTCGATCGACCAGAGCCCCATCTGGAAGGTGCCGTTTTTTCCGTTCGGCTCGCGGTTGATGAGTTCTGCGGCGAAATCCGTAACGCGGCGGGCGAGTCCGTCCGGCCCTTCAAGGTTGTTGCCCCACTTCGGCAGGCGCATCTTCGCATAAAGCCGCAGCTCCTCATGCCCGGCCCAGTCGGAACGCAAAACAGCGGCCAGTTCCGGCAGCGTGCAGCGTTTCTCCTCGAACACGAGCCGTTTCACGGCAAAGAGCGAGTCGGCAAGCGTGCCGATTCCGGCGCACATGATGCCGGACTGATTGTACTTCGTCCCGGCCTCGGAAACGTCGCGGCCGCTTGCGATGCAGTCCGCCATCGTTCCGGAGAGCAGCGGGGACGGGTTGACCCGGCTCCACATCGCGGTCCGCAGCCGTTCGATGTGCATCGCACGCTTCAGCAGCAGCTTCAACGCATCAAGATAGGCCGTAAAAAACGCATCGAAGTCCGTCAGTTCCCCCTCATGCACATCAAAAAGACGGATGCCGGTCGCCGGGTCGCCGCCACCGTGCAGCAGAAGCTCCAATACTTTCGCAAGGTTGAAAATGATCGTCATCGAACAGCACATCTCCCGGCCCATGATTGCAGGTTCGTAACAGCCGATCGCCACATAGTCGTACACATCCTCCGGCGTTTTGCCGCGCTTCAGAAAAAGCGGAAACAGAACGTCGTCATTCATAAAAACGGTCGCGGTAAGTCCTCCCTTCAGGCAGTCGGCGACCTGGCGCAGCATCGCACGCGCAGAGCCGGAGTGAACCCGCATCGTAAGCTTCGGGTCGACGACCCGCAGTTCGCGGTAAGTCTCGTAGGCGAGAACCGTCAGCTCGTTGACCGCGTCGGAGCCGTCCGGCAGAAGGCCGCCGAAACAAAAATTCTTCCCGGCCTGCAAGCCCTGCGTTTTCGCGTAAAACTTGATCCAGAAAAACTTCAGCAGCTCCTTCGCCTCTTCGCGCGTCAATGCGCCGGAAGCGATATCGCGTCGGTAGAAGTCGATGTAGAGCCGGTCGAAGCAACCCATCGAACGGACCAGTTCCCCTTCGATCTCCTGTACCTCATGGTACAGATAAGCGAGCTGGAGCGCTTCGTGAAAACTCTGCGGCGGCCGTTCGGAAAGTGCGCGCAGCACCGGTGCGACGATCGCCGCGCCCCTCTTCTCCGCCAGCTCCGCGAGCCTGACAATATAACACCGCATCGCCTCGAAGACACGGGCGGCGGCACGATAAAATTCACATGCTTTTTCCTCTTTCGCCGCCCGTTCCGCCGCGAGCGCCCGATCGCGCAACCCGCAGACGCCGAGCGACAGGATGCTCCGCCAATCCGGCGTGGTATGGCTCAGGTCGAGCCAGCAATCGAAGCAGCCGCACTCCCATGCCTCGCGCCGTTCGGCATCCTCTGCCGAGGGAAGTTCCGCGAGGGCCGCTTTCTGCAGCTTCTCCTGCAAAGCCCGGATGCCGCTGCCGGTTTCGATATGGTCCGCAAAGCGGTCATCCGGATCAACTCCGATGCGTCCGGCGGTCAATACGAGCTCGAGCAGAGCGGCGCGCGTACGGATCAGCGGTTCCCCGGAATGCGCGTCCCAATACGCCTCGATGCGGGCATCAAGCCCGGCCGCATCAAGCCCGGTCGAAGGATCGAAATCCGGATCGAGATACTGCCGCTCAAGACGGGCGCGAAGGAAGTCGAAAGATGGTTTCACTGGTTTCATTTTCCTGCCTCATTGTATTGAAAAATCTGTTTCCTGCCGTATAGTATACCAGATTTCAACTATTTGGAACAGACAGCGGCGTACAAAAAACATATCGTATCGTACACAAAATGCTTGAAGGAATCTCTGCCAATCTCTGCTGGTTCTCGCTGCTCGAACTTGATCCGGCGAGAAAGAAGGTATGGGTCAGCGCTCCGCTCATGGTCCTGATGCTGACCTGGCGGGGCAGCGGGCGGCTTGTCGTGCAGAGCGCGGGGGAATATCCGATCGATGAGGGGGAGAACAGCCTGTTCCTGATGACGCCGCAGATGAAACGCCACGTGCTGTCGGACGCGGAAAATCCCCTGGCGGTGCTCGCGCTCGGCATCACGGTGGAGTTTGCGGACGGCACCGACTTCTTCGACCGCTGCCGCCCCGCAACGGTACCGGTCCGCGGCGAGAGCCGGACCGTGCTGTCGGATATGCTGCGGAAGCTTTACGCGAAACAACCGGCCGGAAACCGCCGGACGGAAATTGAAATGCAGTGCGGGACGTTCCAAATCTGCGCGGAGGCGATGAAGCTCTGCCCGCCACGACCGGCGGAAGAACTGCCGCGCCGTACCGAACGATGCCGAAAGGCGGTTGAATTTCTGTCGGGCCGCTTCAGCGAAGAGCCGAACCTTGAGGAGCTGGCCGAACGCTGCGGCATGTCGCGTACACTGTTCTTCCGGACCTTCCGTGAAGAGACGGGGATGACGCCGGGAGAGTTCCGCCTGCGGCGGCGAATCCGGGAAGCTCAGAAACTGCTGCTCCAGGGCAAACTTACCGTCTCGGAAATCGCTGCGACACTGGGGTGGGAGAGTCCATTCCACTTTTCACGCATTTTCAAGCGTGAAACCGGCTTTTCTCCGGGAGATTTCCGCAAGCGGCGATGAAAAAACCGAAATTCCCGGACACATATGCCCGAGTAAAGCCTCTCCCCTCATAATTCCCTTGAAACGGCAGACAAGACATTGCCCGCTCACGCGTCAAGGTAGCGGAGCCGCCGCCGGCACCGTGCCGGTGCCGGTCCGGGGGCCGGGGGCGCGCCTTCCATACGCGCTAGTTAAACCTCTTGTAAAATGATAAATTACTGCTATTTTCTTATCAGAACAAGCGAGGTATTCAAATGGCAGTTTGGGATGAGTATTTTTCGGATTGGGATTTTATTGTCTCTTTGTTTCCCAAGGCTGGCAGGAAAAGTTCCATGAACTGAAGGTCTTGAAATTCGGGCGTAAGTTTACAGGAGAGAATAAAGAATCCGACCTGCTTCGGCTCATTTTCCTGCATCTTGCAGGAGGGCTTTCGTTACG